>NZ_JAMYQK010000030.1:0-82447 GCF_040320845.1 Mesorhizobium sp. M0601 | reverse complement strand
ACGGACGGCTCCCTTGTTTGAGATCTCAACGAACTCATTCTGGCACATCCGATGCCGTCGGGCGCCGTCCACCCCATCATGCCGTAACATCGGCCGAAGTGTGCAGCGAAACAGAATTCTGAACCGTTGTGTCGCTCGGATGTCACGGCATGGATCCTGGGGTCTGCGCCGCGTCGCTTCGCTCCTTGCTTCGCCCCAGGATGACGACTGGAGAGATGTTCTGGCCAATCTCCAAGGTCTGCGCTTCCACGTCGTAACAACAATCGGTTGCCTCTGGCCCATGGCCGGGTGGACCCTATACCTTCAGGATGGCCGCAACCACTGCGAGGAAGCCATGCGAAAACTGATCTCCACCGGTTCGCCCTTCGAGAAGACCGCCGGCTATTCGCGCGCCGTGGTGCAGGGCGACTGGTGTTTCGTGTCCGGAACGACCGGCTATGATTATACGACCATGTCGATGCCGGAGACCGTAGAGGCACAAACGCGCAATTGCCTGGCGACGATCGCCAAGGCGCTCGGGGACGGCGGCTTCGAGATGGCCGATGTGGTGCGGGCACATTACTATATTACCGATGCGGCTTTCGTGGATGTGGTGTTCCCGATCCTCGGCGAGGCCTTTGGCGAGATCAGGCCGGCGGCAACGATGATCGTGTGTCAGCTCAACAAGCCGGAGATGAAGATCGAGATCGAGGTGACGGCGCTGCGGCGCACAGCCTGATGCCTGTCACGGTTGCGAAAACGACACGGTTAGCACGAGGATCGGCCCATGACGAAGGTCAGGCGCATCGTTGCAAACATAGACACGCAGGATATCGCGGCGGCAAAACCCTTCTATCAGGATGTGCTCGGCCTCGATCTCAAGATGGATATGGGCTGGATCGCTACCTATGGCTCGCAAGAGACGATGTCCGTGCAGGTCAGTTTCATGGCCGAAGGGGGATCAGGAACGCCGGTGCCGGACATCTCTATCGAAGTCGACGACGTCGATGCCGCGCTTGAAAGCATGAGGACGGCCGGCTTTGCCATCGAATACGGTCCGGCGGACGAACCCTGGGGTGTGCGGCGCTTCTTCGTACGCGACCCGTTCGGCAGGCTGGTCAATATCCTTTCGCATCTCTAGGCATTTTGTCTTGAGCATCGGAGTTTCCCAAAACCGGTTTCCACTTTTGGGTCCGATGCTCTGAACCGCAGGCTTGCGCGCCGGCCGCTTGGCGTTTAGCAAGGCCGCGGCTCACGACACAATCAGGACGGTTCCCCATGGCTTCGAAAAATCTTCTCCTGCTTGCCGGCGACGGCATCGGCCCCGAGGCGATGGCCGAGGTGAAGAAGCTGATTTCCGCCATGAACGACAAGCTCGGCAGCGATTTCGTCACCGATGAGGGCCTTGTCGGCGGCTGCGCCTACGACGCGCATGGCGCGGCGATTTCCGATGCCGACATGGCCAAGGCAATGGCGTCGGACGCGGTGCTGTTCGGCGCCGTCGGCGGGCCGAAATGGGATGCGGTGCCTTACGAGGTGCGCCCGGAGGCGGGTCTGCTGCGGCTGCGCAAGGACATGGAGTTGTTTGCCAATCTCAGGCCGGCAATCTGCTATCCGGCACTGGCGGCGTCCTCCTCGCTGAAGCAGGACGTGGTCGAGGGGCTCGATATCCTGATCGTGCGCGAGCTCACCGGCGGCGTCTATTTCGGCGAGCCTAAGCAGATCATCGACCTCGGCAACGGCCAGAAGCGCGGCATCGACACCCAAATATACGATACGTTCGAGATTGAGCGCATTTCGGGCGTTGCCTTCGAGTTGGCACGCACGCGCAAGAACCACGTCACCTCGATGGAAAAGCGCAATGTGATGAAGTCGGGTGTGCTGTGGAACGAGGTCGTCACCCAGACGCACAAGGCCAGGTATGCCGACGTCAAGCTCGATCACATGTTGGCCGATGCTGGCGGCATGCAGCTGGTGCGCTGGCCGAAGCAGTTCGACGTCATCGTCACCGATAATTTGTTCGGCGACATGCTGTCCGACATCGCCGCCATGCTGACCGGCTCGATCGGCATGCTGCCGTCGGCCTCGCTCGGCGCGCCGGATGCGAAGACAAAAAAGCGCAAGGCGCTCTACGAGCCGGTGCACGGCTCGGCGCCCGACATCGCCGGCAAGGGCATCGCCAATCCGATCGCCATGATCGCCTCCTTCGCCATGTGCATGCGCTATTCCTTCGGCATGGTTGAAGAGGCCGACCGGCTGGAAGGCGCGATCGCCGCCGTGCTCGATCAGGGCTTGCGCACCAGGGATATTCATTCGCCGGGGATGACCGAGGTCGGCACGACCGAGATGGGCGACGCGATCATCGCCAAATTTTTGGGGTGACAGGTGTATGGGTGAGGTGCAGCGCGCCATTGAAAGGGATCTTCTCGGCGAGCACCAACGCCAGGCTGAGTTTCGCGGCGATCAACACCTCGCGCCATTGCTGCAGTTCATCTGCGACCGATATCAGGTCGAAAAGAGCGATTTCTACCTGCTAGAAGCCATTCCCGATCAAATACGAGTTGTGTCTCTTGATCTGGCTTTGGCCGGATAGGGTGGTCGACTGCGAAATCGCCTATGAAGGGTCCACATTCGAGGTTGTCGGGACGGAAACGATCCAGACCCACAAGAAGACCCTTCGTGGTCATTCCGCGAAGGACTTCAAGATCATCGAACGCATCGCCTTGAGCGAACACAAGCAGCTTTAGCAGAACCAACTCAGGTGAGGTTATGCGGTCTTGATCCCCTCCGGCACCGGACCCCACTGGTTTTCGCGCGGCTGCGTCGGGATCAGCGCAAAGATCAGGATGATCACGGTGCCGAAGGTCGGGATCAGGAAAAGCAGGAAGAGCCAGCCGGTCAGGCCGGTATCGTGCAGGCGACGCACGTTGAGCCCGAACCACGGCAGGGCTGTCGCCAGCAGGAAGAGACCGGAAAGGCCGACCGTCACTGCCGGCAATTCACTGTTGTCGAGATTGCCCATGGCGTCGTCGATAAAGACGCCGAGTCCTATGACCACGATCAGCGCGATCGTCCAGAACAGACAATAGCCCCAATACTCCTTGCGGCGGGCACGGCCGGCGAAGTTGAAGTAATTCTCGGTCAGACCCCACCAGAAGTAGCTCCACAGGCCAGCCGATTCGGCCGGACTTTGTTCAGCGGAACGGCCGAAATGTTGCGGCTGACGTGCCGCGGGCGCATTGCCGGCCTGAGTTGGGGCGGCGGTTGCAGTGGAGGCGTCGGCGGGCGCACTGGCAGGTTGGGCGCGGATCGAAAAAACATCGCGTGCCCGTCCGCCAGCCGGCTGGAATTCGACGGTCGTACCTCCGGCAACCGATGCTTCGCGGCGCAAATCTTCGCGCGCCAAAGTGTAGCGGTTGCCGTCGGCTCCGGTGATGAAGCCGAAACCCTGGTCTTCGTCGTAATGAAGAACTTCGCCGCGCATGTCCTGCCCACCCCCATTTCCCCGCCCCAGACTGTGCAAAGTTCCGGCAGACCGCAAGGGGCGTGCGGAAATGGAGAGTGCTGGCTATTTACCCCGGCCGTTTCTTCGATTTCTTGTGTTTCGCAGGTCCGCCTTCGAACTTCGCCTTGGCCGGTTTCCCGGCCCAGGGCTTCGCCTCGAATGCCGGGCGCTGGTCGGCCGGTGCGCGCTTCTCGAATTTGGGCGTGTTCTGATCGAAGGTGCGCTTGCCGCGGTGCGGCTTCTTGTCGGGTCGTGGTTCCTGGTAGCCGGCCCGCGACAAATCCGGCGTGCCATCCAGCCGCTTGACCGCAATGTTGCCCTGCAGCTTGCGGTCGGGGCCGATCGCAGCGAGGAAACGCTCGGCCCAGTCCGCCGCGATCTGCACGAAGGTTTCCTCCGGCTGCATCTTGATGGCGCCGATCTCGCGCTTAGAAATGCCGCCTGTCCGGCACAGCATCGGGATCAGCCAGCGTGGCTCGGCATTCTGCCGGCGTCCGACCGACAGCGAGAACCAGACGCTGTCGCCGAAATCGTCGCGGCGCCTCGGTGCCTCATCCCGGCGCGCAAATTTTTCGCCCGACGGCGTGAACGGTGCCACGTCGAGAAGATCTTCCGGCGCCGAGTGGCTGGAGCGGCACATCCGCACGAAGGCGGCGGCAACCCGTTCGGGCCCGTGCTGATCGAGAAGCGCCTCGACGAAGCCGCGCTCCTCATCCTTCATAGGCTCGCTGAAGACCGGATCAGCGAGAATGCGCTCATCGTCGCGCCGTATCACGTCGTCGGCCGACGGCGGGCTCGCCCAGGTTGCCGCAAGGCCGGCACTTTGCAGCAGCCGCTCGGTGCGCCTGCGGGCACTATTGGGCACGATCAGCGCGCTGACGCCCTTGCGTCCCGCACGACCCGTGCGTCCGCTTCGGTGCAGGAGCGTTTCCGGGTTGGTCGGCAGGTCGGCATGGATCACCAGCTCGAGATTGGGCAGGTCGATGCCGCGTGCCGCGACGTCGGTGGCGATGCAGACCTTGGCGCGGCCGTCGCGCATCGCCTGCAGCGCGTGGCTGCGCTCGTTCTGGCTAAGCTCGCCGGACAGCGCCACGACGGAAAAGTTGCGGTTGTTGAAGCGTGCCGTCAGATGGTTGACGGCGGCGCGCGTGTTGCAGAACACCAGCGCGTTCTTGGCCTCGTAATAGCGCAGCACGTTGATGATGGCGTTTTCGCGGTCCGCCTGGGCGACGCTCAGCGCCCGGTATTCGATGTCGAGATGCTGCTTTTCCTCGCCGGAGGCCGAGATGCGCACAGCATCGCGCTGGTAGCCCTTGGCCAGCGTGGCGATGGAGCGCGGCACGGTCGCGGAAAACATCAGCGTGCGGCGGTCGGCGGGCGCGGCATCGAGGATGAATTCCAGATCCTCGCGAAAGCCGAGATCGAGCATCTCGTCGGCCTCGTCGAGCACCACTGCCTTGAGCGCCGACATGTCGAGCGAATTGCGGGTGATGTGATCGCGCAGGCGGCCGGGCGTGCCCACGACGATATGGGCGCCGCGCTCCAGTGCGCGCCGTTCGGTGCGCATGTCCATGCCGCCGACGCAGGACGCCACCGTGGCGCCGGTCAGTTCGTAGAGCCATTCCAGCTCGCGCGTTACCTGCAGGGCCAACTCCCGCGTCGGCGCCACGGCCAGCGCCAGGGGTGCCGCCGCGTGGGAAAAGCGCTCCGCGCCATCGAGAAGGGTCGGCGCCAAAGCCAGACCGAAGGCGACGGTCTTGCCGGAGCCGGTCTGGGCCGAAACCAGCGCATCGGCCTGGCCAAGCTCGAGAACGGCGTTCTGCACCGGCGTCAGCTCGACATAGCCGCGTTTTTCCAGCGCCTTTGCCAGCGCGGGAACAATAGCTTCGAAGTTGGACATCTTGCTCTTTCGAAATTCGGATTCTGAATACCCGGCGACGGGTCAAATGTCGGCAAGCGCCCACAGACGGGCGCCACGAGCCAGACGATGCTCGTTCGTACTTGGTGCCGCCGTCATTGTACAGGGCGGGCGGGTCGGCCTGCTTGCGATTGACTCTAGACGTAAACCGCGTAAAAGCCGGCACCGAACGGGATAGTTTTCGATGCGCGGCCTTTTGATGGCGCTTTCTGCCTTCGACATCCCCGGCCCCAATGCGAACCATTGGGCCGGGCGCGTCGCTGCGTCTCCTCGTTCCAGCAAAATCACGTTCTTGCTCAAAAAAACCGGCAAAACGACCACCAAAACGGTCTGATTCCCTTGGCCTAACCACCCTCTCCCGGGTCCGGCCCGGGGGTTGAAACCCGCATCGGCCGGCGGGTTTTCTCCAGAAACCGAGCGGAGAGGGACAGGAGATTTCGATGAGTTTCAAGGTTGCGATCGTCGGCGCCACGGGCAATGTGGGCCGGGAAATGCTCAACATACTGGAGGAACGCGGCTTTCCGGTGAGCGAGGTGGTGGCGCTGGCCTCGCGGCGCAGCCAGGGCACGGAAGTGTCGTTCGGCGACCGCACGCTGAAGGTCAGGGCGCTCGACCAATATGATTTTTCCGACACCGACATCTGCATCATGTCGGCCGGCGGCAACGTCTCCAAGGAATGGTCGCCGAAGATCGGCAAGCAGGGCTGCGTCGTCATCGACAATTCGTCGGCCTTCCGCTACGACCAGGACGTGCCGCTGATCGTTCCGGAAGTGAACCCGGATGCGATCTCGCTGTTCACGCGCAAGAACATCATTGCCAACCCGAACTGCTCGACGGCGCAGCTGGTCGTGGCGCTGAAGCCGCTGCATGACGCGGCCACCATCAAGCGCGTCGTCGTCGCCACCTACCAGTCGGTCTCCGGCGCCGGCAAGGAAGGCATGGACGAATTGTTCACGCAGACGCGCGCGGTGTTTGTCGCAGACCAGGTCGACGTCAAGAAGTTCACCAAGCGTATCGCCTTCAACGTCATCCCGCATATCGACGTCTTCCTCGACGACGGCTTCACCAAGGAAGAGTGGAAGATGGTGGCCGAGACCAAGAAGATGCTCGACCCGAAGATCAAGCTGACGGCGACCTGCGTGCGCGTGCCGGTGTTCATCGGCCATTCGGAAGCGGTCAACATCGAGTTCGAGAAGCCGATCACCGCCGATGAGGCGCGCGAGATCCTGCGCGAGGCGCCGGGCTGCCAGGTCATCGACAAGCGCGAGGACGGCGGCTACATCACGCCGCTGGAATCGGCCGGCGAGGACGCCACCTTCATCTCGCGTATCCGCGAGGACTCGACCATCGACAACGGCCTGTCGATGTGGATCGTCTCCGACAATCTGCGCAAGGGCGCGGCACTCAATGCGGTGCAGATCGCCGAACTGCTGGTCGAGCGCGGGCTGATCCAGCCGAAGAAGAAGGCGGCATAGTTCGCTCACGGCCGTATCGCCGCTAGCGCGGCTGGCCTCCGCGGGGGCGCCGGACGACCGGCGGCCTGCGGTCGCAGGCTCGGCCTTCGGCCGCGATTTTTGCTCAGCTTGCTTTTTCTCTCACGGCCGTATCGCTGCTGTCGCGGCTGGCCTCCGCGGGGGCGCCGGAAGGCCGGCGGCCCGCAGTCGCGGGCTCGGCCTTCGGCGGTTGTTTCGCTCAAGGCCGTATCGCCGCTACGCGGCTGGCCTCCGCGGGGGCGCCGGAAGGCCGGCGGCCCGCAGTCGCGGGCTCGGCCTTCGGCCGTTTGCGCCCTTCTCGCCGTTCACGGGGAGAAGGTTCCGGCAGGCGTATGAGGGGCAGCGCAGGCGTCTCAAATAGGCAGCAAGGCGCCGGCGTCACAGCCGGTTCTCCTCCGCTAGGTCCAACAGCAACTCCAGCGCCTCCTCCGCCCGGTCGGCGGGCACGAACAGATGATCGTGGTAGAAGGCCGAGACCGGATTGACGCCGATGCCGGCGGTGGCCAGCCGCGCGGTGATGGCGGCGAGGAAGCCGACCGCTTCCAGCGACGAATGGATGTTCAGCGTCAGCATCCGGCAGCGGAACACGGTTTTCAGTCCAGCGGCCTTGGCATGGTCTTCAAGCACGATCAGCGTCGTGCCCTCGCGCTCGCGAAATAGCATCACCGGGTGGAGCCTGTCGGGAGCGGGCGCATCGGGTGGCAACGTGGTGAAGACATGAACGCCGGCAAGCAATTCCGGCGTCATCGCCGCCAGCAACTGTTTCAGGTCGGTCTCTCCGGCCATCGGTTGCTTTCGTTGTGCGATCAGGCGGCTGCCGTCGAGCGCTCGGAAGATTCCCTTGCGGATTTCCAATAACGCCCTCCACCTCACCCCGCAAGGTGGACTTGGCCAAGTCTGTTGCTGGCTGAACTAGCACATCCGAGGTCGCCGGAGTGAAAAGAACCGGAGGCATGTCGGATCGCCGTCATGGGCCGCGTCCTTGGTTCGAGCTGGCGGAGAGCCAGTGCTCACAACGACCGGAGGGAACATCAATGACCATGTCTCAGGCAGCACCCGTCTCATCGCGTGCCTTGTGGGCCGGCCGCGTGCTCAGCGCCGTAGTCGTGCTGTTCATGATCTTCGACGGCGTCATCAAGCTACCGCCGCTCGAAATCGTCACCCAGACCATGGTGCAGCTCGGCTGGCCGGCCGATGCCAATATCTCGCGCATGCTCGGCATCATTGGACTGGTCTCGACAGCGCTTTACGCGCTGCCGCGCACCTCGGTGCTCGGCGCCATCCTGCTCACCGCCTATCTCGGCGGTGCCGTCGCCACGCATGTGCGTATCGGCAGCCCTTTGTTCTCGCACATACTGTTCGGCATTTATCTCGGCGCCATCCTCTGGGGTGGCCTGTATCTGCGCGATCCAAGGGTGCGCGCGTTATTCCCGTTCAGCCAATAGCGCGACATCGAAAGCCGCTCGATGGTGGCCAGGCCGCCAGAGCGGGCGCGGTCTGCCGCCGCCTTTCTACTCTTTGGATCAAATTGAGCGCCGCCGGGCGGCAGCCGATCTTCTTCTTTGGATCAAATCGCCTGGTTGCGAGTTAGGGGGTGCAGCGGCGAGGACGGCACCCTGTTGGAGAGGAACGACAATGAAAAAGGTGATGATCTTGATGGCCCTGCTGGTGCCGCTCGGTGCCTGCTCCCGTACTGAGCAAGGCGCGGCAGTTGGTGGCCTGGGCGGTGCGGCGGTCGGCGCTGCTGTGGCCGGCAACCCGACCAAGGGCGCGGTGATCGGCGGTGCGGCCGGCGCTTTGGCCGGTGCGCTGATCGGCCGTGCCAGCGAAAGCGGCCAATGCCGTTATCGCGGTCGTAACGGTCGTGTCTACGTTGCGAGTTGTCCGGAAGGCTATTGATCGGGCCGCATCATATGGATGCAATAGCAAAACGGCGGGCAGGGCCCGCCGTTTCGTGGTTGTGGAGATGATTTATTCGGCGCTGGCGGCTTCCGACTCGGCCGGCGCGGCTGCGGCGGCGGCAACGGCCGCGGCGGCATCTTCCTGCGCCTTCTTCAGCAAGGCTGCGCGCTCCTGCGCCTTCTTGCCGGGCTCGGCCTTCTTCGGGTTGGAGCGGGCTTCGCGCTTGGCGATGCCGGCTTCATCGAGGAAGCGCAGCACGCGGTCGGTCGGCTGGGCGCCATGCGACAGCCAATGCTTGACGCGCTCGGCGTCGACCTTGACGCGTTCGCCGTCCTTGGGCAGCAGCGGATTCCACGAGCCGAGCGACTCGATGAAACGGCCGTCGCGCGGCGAACGAGCGTCGGCGACGACGACATGGTAATAGGGACGCTTCTTCGAGCCCGCACGGGCCAATCGGATTTTCAGTGGCATTTCTTTTCTCCTAAAAGCTCTGATCTGGTTGATCGGTTGGTGGCTGGTCCTCAGCCGGTTTTCGTCACGCCGTTGGATGCGGCGATCTGCTCGTGATGGCGGATCACTTCGCGGACGACGAAGTTCAGGAATTTCTCCGCGAAATCCGGGTCGAGATGGGCGTCCTTCGCCAGTTGGCGAAGACGGGCGATCTGCTCCTGCTCGCGCGCCGGGTCGGCAGGCGGCAGGCCATGTTCCGCCTTCAGCACGCCGACTGCCTTGGTGCAGCGGAAGCGCTCGGCCAGCATGTGGATCAGCGCCGCGTCGATATTGTCGATCGAGGCGCGATAATTGGCCAGCGCCGCACGCGCGTCCGCCATGTCCTTCTCTTCGTTCATGGCGCCCTCACTTCTTCTTGCCGAGGCCATTCTTGCCAAGCATTGGCAGCCCGCCACCGCCCGGCAGGCCGGGAAGTTTCATGCCGCCGGGCAGCCCAGGCAGGCCACCGCCACCGGGAAGACCACCGGGCAGGCCCTTCATGCCGCCGAGCCCGGCGGCCTGCGCCTGCTTCTGCAAGGCTTCGAGCTGCTTGGGGTCCATCTTGGAGAGATCCGGCATGCCGCCGCCCATCATGCCGCCTCCGGGACCGCCTGGGCCGCCAGGCATCATGCCGCCGAGCCCCATCTTGGAAGCGAGGCCGCCCATCATGCCGCGCATCAGGCCGCCGCCTTTGCCCTTGCCGCCCATCGCCTTCATCATGTCGGCCATGCCGCGATGCATCTTCAACAGTTTGTTGATTTCGGCCGCGTCGGTACCCGAGCCGGCGGCGATGCGCTTCTTGCGCGAGTGCTTCAGAATATCGGGGTTGGCACGCTCGACCTTGGTCATCGACGAGATGATGGCGAGCTGGCGACCGAACATCTTGTCGTCGAGCCCGGCGGCGGCCATCTGGTCCTTCATCTTGCCCATGCCGGGCATCATGCCCATGATGCCACCCATGCCACCCATTTTCGACATTTGCTGAAGCTGGCCGGCGAGGTCGTTCAGGTCGAACTTGCCCGACTGCATCTTCCTGGCCATCGCCGCGGCCTGTTCGGCGTCGATGTTCTCGGCCGCCTTTTCGACGAGGCTGACGATGTCGCCCATGCCGAGGATGCGGTCGGCGATGCGCTTGGGGTGGAATTCCTCCAGCGCGTCCATTTTTTCGCCGGTGCCGATCAGCTTGATCGGCTTACCGGTGACGGCGCGCATCGAGAGCGCCGCACCACCGCGGCCGTCGCCGTCCATGCGGGTCAGCACGAGGCCGGTGATGCCGACGCGCTCGTCGAAGCTTTTCGCCAGATTGACGGCGTCCTGGCCGGTCAGCGAATCGGCGACCAGCAGGATCTCGTGCGGCGACGACATCTTCTTGATGTCGGCCATCTCGACCATCAACGGCTCGTCGATATGGGTGCGGCCGGCGGTATCGAGGATGACGACGTCATGGCCGCCGAGCTTGGCCGCCTGCACGGCGCGGCGGGCGATATCGACCGGCGTCTGGCCGGCGACGATCGGCAATGTGGCGACCTTGACCTGCTCGCCGAGCTGGCGGAGCTGCTCTTGCGCGGCGGGACGCCGCGTGTCGAGCGAGGCCATCAAAACCTTCTTGTTTTGACGGTCGGCGAGGCGCCTGGCGATCTTGGCCGAGGTCGTCGTCTTGCCCGAACCCTGCAAGCCGATCATCATGATGACGACCGGAGCCGGTGCATTGAGGTCGATGGCGACGCCCTCGGCGCCGAGCATCTCGACCAGTTCGTCATGGACGATCTTGACGACCATCTGGCCGGGCTTGATCGACTTGACCACGGCGGCGCCGACGGCCTTCTCGCGCACCTTGTCGGTGAAGGAACGCACCACTTCCAGCGCCACGTCTGCCTCGAGCAACGCACGGCGCACCTCGCGCAACGCCGCCGAGACATCAGCCTCCGACAAGGCGCCGCGGCCGGTGAGGCCGTTCAGGATCGAACCAAGACGTTCCTGTAGCGATTCAAACATTCTTCTTCCTTTTCCCTGGCACCCGGATGATGCCCGAGAGGTAATGCGTTCGCGCCAACTGTCCAAGCAAAAGCCGGTCCGGGCAAAGCCCAAAGCCAAAAAGCACCCGGGGGCGCACAGCGCTGCCGGGTGTTGGCCTCCGGGATCGATTTACAGCACTTCACCTCAAGGAGGTTTCGGCGTCCCGGTCGGTTTGCTCGGAGGAATACTCGTCGCGGAATTCGCGGCGTGTAGACAGGAAATCGGCCGCAGAGTCAAGCTTTGGTCAAGCTTTGCGTCAAATAGCTCAGGACGACCAGGCAATGCACATCAGCGCACGCTGCCGGCGCGCGCCATATCCGGCTCGACCTTCAGCGGTGAGCGCGGATGTAAAAGCAGCAGAACGGTCAACAGGCTGCTGACGATGCCGATCGAAGCGATGAGGACGGCGTCTGAAGTCGTCCAGCCCGCGGCTTCGAGCGGCTTGGCGTTGAACAGGGCGAAGGAATTATAGCTTTGCTGGTGCGAAATCAGCAGGAAGCCGGTCAGATTGTTGCCGAGATGGGCGCCAAAGCCGGCACCGAGATTGCCGGTTGCATAGACCAGAAGCGTCAGCAGCAGCGCAAAGGCAGCGATCGAGGCCAGCACGCAGGCATTGATGGCAGCGCTTGAACCTGGGCTCCAGTGCAGGGAGGTGAACAGCAATCCCGGCAGCAGCGCCCAGATGAAAGAGTTCTGGAACCGGCTCGCCAGGCCCCTGAGCAGATAACCGCGAAACAGCATCTCCTCCGACGAGGTCTGCAGAAAGGTCAGGGCGGCGATCGGGATCAGGAACAAAAGCCACGCGGACAGGCCGATCGCGCCGCGCGCGATGTCGGGCTGCAAACCATAAAGCAGGATCTCGGAAAGCAGCGAGGTGATCAGCACCGCGGTCAGTCCTTTCAGGAACCCCGACCAAGAAATGCGCCGGCTGACGCCAATCAGGGCTGTCAGCTTCTCTTGATGGATCCAGCGCATGGCAGCCCAAAGGCCGAGCCAGATTCCGGCAAATGAAGCCAGCGCCGCAAGGATGCCTGCAGGAGAGGCCATGAAATCCTGCACCGCTCCCCCACCTGGCGGGGCGGTGCCAGACGATGCCTGCCAAACGGCAAAGGCATAGGTGCCGCCGAACAGCACGGCGGCAGTGGTTCCGAGCCAGAACAGGATGACGACCACCGCTCCAAGCAGAAGCCGCGGCAAAGTGGTCTTGTTGTTGGCGGTGTGCCGGTACTGTTGGAAGGCGGTTGGGTCGATCGTCACGCGGGCTCGCTGGCTGGTGCTTCGGCTCGCAAGGTCTAGAACATCGGCCCCAATGTGGAAACCGGTATTGCAGCGGCAATGCCGGCTTGTGGCAATGTCGGGAGTGCGAGCGGCCGCCATTACAGGGCGACCGCCCTGTTTGTATCGTCAGCGCACGACGTACACGATACGCCGGCTGCCCGGATCGACCAGTGCCGGCTGGCCGTTCACATAGACGTAACGGTAATCATAGTCCGGAATCTCGCGCAGCTCGACGGTGTCAGGCAACGTCGCGCCCGTCACCACCTCACCCTCGAGATAGACCGGATCGAGCCGATGCGTACGTACATAGGTACGGATCTCGGCCGGCGGTCTCCGGATAGGCTCGATCGCCTCGCCGGCGACGATTGCTCCGGTATAGCTGTCGGAATACTCGACGCTATCGGCGGGCGGCGTCACGACGGCAATGTCGGCGCTGGCCGGACGCTGTGTCAGGACCACACGGCTGCCGCCGAAATCGGCCGTCACATAGTCGGAATAGACCCAGCCCTGGCCGTTGGCCTCGGCGATGGTGCACCATTTGCTGTTGGCGATGCAGCCGTCGAGCGTCGCCGACTGGCCGGCCGCAAGCACGCCGATCACCGGATACTGCGGGCCGGGGCCGGCGCGTACATTGAGATCAGTGATGGCCGAGACGGCGGTGTCGGCCAAAGCAGAGCCCGACATCGCTATGAGCGCTCCGGCCACCGCCGGAAACAATATGCGTTTCATGGTCTTCTCTCCGTTTCACAGTCCCTTGGCACGGAAAACGAAGCAAAGCCGCATGCGTTCCGGCTAAAAGGCTTCGGCCGGCTCACGATTTGTTCCAGTCGTTTTCGGCAGGTCGGTCAAAAGCTCGTGAACAAAAGCAAGTTTTTGCGCCGCCACGTCCGAGATGACGAAGGGATAGAGATCGGGCAGGCCCATGCAGCGGTTGATCGAGTTGGACGCCTCCGACAGCACCAGCCAGCGGTCGAGAATCCTTTCGAAGGGCTCTGGGCTGGCGGCGGGTTCCGATGGTGCCGGCTGCAACTTGCCGCCGGTATCGGCGCGCGGCAGCTCGTTGGCTTCAACGGTTTCCAGCCGGCCGAGCGGGAAATTCAGGGCATGCACCATCTCCAGCGTGTCAGTGATGTGCATGTGATGCGCCCATGTCTCGGCCCAGTCCTCCCATGGGTGCGACGTCGCATAGGCCGAGATATGGCGCTGCTGCCAGTCGGGCGGCGCGCCATCGGCATAATAGGTCTTCAGCGCCTGTTCGTAGCCGGCGCGCTCGTCGCCGAACAAAGCGCGAAAACCGGCAAGCTTTTGCAAATCGTCGCGGATCAGGCGGTCCCAGTAATAATGGCCGAGCTCATGGCGGAAATGGCCGAGCAGCGTGCGGTAGTTCTCGCCCATCTCGACGCGCCGCCGTTCGCGCTCTGCCGAATCCGCCTCGGCGACGTTGAGCGTGATCCGGCCGTTGTCATGACCGGTCAGGATACGCTCGCCGCCCGGACCGCCGCCGATCGGATCGGCAAGAAAATCGAAAGCGAGACCGATCTCGTCGCCAACGTCCTGCTTGGGTGCGACCGGCAGGCCGAAGGCGAGCAGCGAATAGACGGCACGCTTCTTTGCCGCCTCGACACGGATCCAGCGGCGGCGATTGCCGTCGACCGACAGATCCGGGATCAGCTGGTTCAGCGCACAGGCGCGGCAGAAGGCGTGGCCGGGCTCCGCCATCCAGTTGCAGGCGCATTCGTCGGCATTGGTGCAATGGAAGACCTCGGCCCCGGACAGCGCGAAGCGCGCATGCTCGGGATCGTAGAGCACGAGGCTGGCGCAGTTCAGGCATTGCGCGTTCTCGAAATAGAGACGGTGGCCGCACTGCGGGCAGTCGAAAAGCTTCATTGGCGTCTCAAATCATTCGAAATGCGGAGGACGATACGAGCAGGAGAACGCCAAACGCCTGTCAGCTGCCGACGTTCCTGCCGGCAGATGCTATTTTGCCGCAAGCTGGGCGACGACCTCCTTGGCCACTGCCTCGCCCGACAATCTGGCGCCGCCGCAGGTCTGCATCAGCGGACAGGCCAAATGCTCGCCGGCGAAGAAGATCTTTTCCGCCACGGGCTGCATCAGCGTGGCGCGCTTGCGAGTGGCCGGGCCGCGCCGCCGCATAGGCGCCGCGCACGAACCGCTCAGCGCCCCAATTGGTCATCATTGCGCGTCCGACATGCTTTCGTATGTCGCCGCCAAAGATGCCGCAGAGCCGGTCGACGACGAAGTCGATGCCAGCCGCCTCGCCCGCCGCTGACATCTCCCAAGCGAAATCGCCGCCGACGAAACCGACCATCAAATCGAGGTCGAAGGGAAAGCAGAGGAAGTAAATGTCGTGCCGGGCCAACCGCTCGATCAGCAAATCGTCGAACGGCTCCAGGCCGAGTCTTGTACCGGATATTTCGACCGGCAGCTTGGTCAGCATGCCCATCGGCAGGTCGAAGAAGGCGGCGAAATGCGCATCGGGGAGTGCAGGCGAGAACGCAATCTCCTCGAAGGCGAGCACTGCCGGGGAGGCAGTGACGATGACCGCCTTGGCGCGGATGGTACCGCGATCGATGACGCAGGCTACGCCCGGCCCATCCCAGACGATCTTGCGCACCGGCGTCGACAGCTCCACCGGCACGTCGGCGCCGAAGCGGGCAACCAGCGTACCGAAGCCTTCCCTGGTGAAATAATTCGGATCGAGATCGGCGGCGACCTGAAAGTCGCGGATCGATATCTCGTCCTCGTCGGCGCCGAAATCCATCGGCCCGGCGAAGGTTGCGGCGGCGCGCGGCGCGTGTCCCTTGGCGAGCAATGCCGAAAGGCGGTCGTCGTCGCCTTCCCTCACCTGATGTGCCGCCACCAGTTCGAACAGCCTTGCGTCGGCCACCTTCATCGCCGCCTCCTCGGCTTCGCTTGCCTTTCGCTCACGGTAATAGAGATGATCGACATTCATGTCGTGGTGATGAAGCGTCCAGGCAGCGGCCTTCGCCTCGGGAAAGTAGGGATTGCGGTCCGCGGCATGCAGCCAGGCGCAGCCGATGTCGAACGGCACGCCGAAATGCTGGTCGCTGGTCCAGGCGCGGCCGCCAATGCGGTTCATCGCTTCCAACAATTTGAAGGAAAAACCGGCAGCGCGCAGGGTCTTGGAAGCCGAAAGCCCGGCTGAACCGGCGCCGATGATCACGACATCAACGTCTTCCATGCTTATTCTGTCCCCGCCACAATAATTACTTGATCGTAGGCAAATTCCCGGGCGTCCGCCAGTGTGGTGGATTTGAGGTTCCTGCTGTATTGAGTGCATCGGCGTGGCGCCAGGGCAGTGACAAGCAGGTGTTTCGCAGGCAAGTTCGCAATTGGGAACGTGATTCAGGCAACCAGGAGAGCAGCATGGCATTTCTTGCCAAGGGGAAGATGTTTGTAGTGGCCACGGTGGTGGCGGTGCTTGCGCTGGCGACGGGCGCGCAGGCGGCGGCCAGCTGTGGCAAGAGCGGCGCCGGCTTCGAGGCATGGAAACCGGAGTTCGCCGCGGAGGCGAAGGCCGACGGTGTCGGCTCGAAGGGTCTGGCCGCTCTGGCTCGCGCAACCTACGCGACAAAGACGATCTCCGTCGACCGCGCCATCCATAAGGCTTTCAGCGGCTCGGTGGAAGCTTTCATGAAGCGCCGTGGCGCGTCCGCGATCATTGCCAGGGGCCGTGCGCTGAAGAAGGCCAATGCTGCGCTGTTCGACAAGATCGAACGGAATTACGGCGTGTCGCCGGGCGTGTTGCTCGCCATCTGGGGCATGGAGACCGGCTTCGGTTCCGCCATGGGCAACCAGAATACGGTCTCCGCCATTTTAACGCTGGCCTATGACTGTCGCCGTCCGGAGTTCTTCTACCCGCATGCCATTGCGGCCCTGAAGCTGGTTGATCGCGGAGCGTTGAGCGCCTCGTCGGTCGGTGCCGCGCACGGCGAGATTGGCCACACGCAGTTCCTGCCCGGAAATGTTTTGACGTATGGTGTCGGAAACAAAAATCTGCGCGACAAGAGCACTGCGTTGGCTTCCACCGCCAACTTCCTCAAGAGTCATGGTTGGCGGGCCGGCGCGAGCGCGCAGGCGAATATGGGCGCAATCGCTGGCTGGAATTCCGCGAGCGTCTATCAACAGGCCATCGCCCGCATGGCCACGGCGATCGATGCCGACTGACAGGGCCCTCTAGAGCTTTGTTTTAACGCAATTCCGGACGGAAAACCGTTTCACACTTTTCCTGGAATTGCTCTATTCGACAGAAAGCCCTGCCAAGCCTCGGGCTTTCTATTTCACGTTGAGCGCGTAGGAGCAGCCGGCGAGCACGTTCTCACCAAGGAATTTGTCCGGTGGCGCGAGTTCGGGTGCGATGCCGAGTTCGCTGGCAAGGTCCGGTGCGGAAACGCCGTCGAGAACCGGCATCGGCCCGGTCGCGGCAAAGACGACGGACGCCGTTTCGCGCCCGAATACGCGAAGCGGGGCCGGCAATTCATATTGCTTGAGGAAAGGATTGCCGGAAGAAACGTCGTTCCAGCCGAGCTTTGCGGGCGTATCGGGGCGGTCGCTCAGCCAAAGGGCAAAACCACTATAGGTCGGAACGTCAGCCCTGCACTCGACCAGCGCGGGAAGGTCAAGGGAGGGGGGGCATCGTTGGCTTTGGCGACGGCCAAGTTCGCCAGGACAGCCAACGTGGGCAGGAAACCAGCTCCAAGCGTGGCCAAGCGCCTGGGCACATCACGCTCAATAATGCACGTAGCCGCTCAACGGGCATTTCTGGGAAATGGGAATCTGGAAGGGGCCGTCAAAACTTTTG
The DNA here is from genome assembly GCF_040320845.1 of Mesorhizobium sp. M0601. Taxonomy (NCBI): domain Bacteria; kingdom Pseudomonadati; phylum Pseudomonadota; class Alphaproteobacteria; order Hyphomicrobiales; family Phyllobacteriaceae; genus Mesorhizobium; species Mesorhizobium sp. M0601. The sequence goes on along the minus strand of NZ_JAMYQK010000030.1, from coordinate 65,024 downwards.
CAGGTACGGAATTTGGAATTCCGCGGCGCCGGGGTAGCCGCTTTTGGCTTGTCCCCGATGACCGTCGGGACTCTGGGACCCTGCGCGTAGCCGCTCAACGGGCATTTCTGGGAAGCGGGAATCTGGAAGGGGCCGTCAAAACTTTTGCAAGTATGGACCTTGGATGTTTGCCCCGCCGGGACTTGCGTGGACTGACCCGCGGTAAAGACGGCCACCGCCGCAAGCAGAAGAAAAAGTCTGTTTTTCACTGTCAAAGCCCTCCGACCCGCACGAGAAGTAAGATCAAATCACGGAAAGGTCAAACAGGAAACGATCTGAAATCGCGGCTTCGATTATATTAGAGACGCCAAATAAAACCCGGTGTCCTCACCGGGTTCCTAACTCATCTAAGCATTGGGCCTGTTGGGAATATCAACCCTTGCGATTGCGCGCCGCCAGTGTCCGCAGCCTCAGCGCGTTGAGGCGGATGAAACCTTCTGCATCCTTCTGGTCGTAGGCGCCGCGGTCGTCCTCGAAGGTGACCAGCGCGTCGGAATAGAGCGTCTTCCTCGACTTGCGGCCGCTGACCATGACGTTGCCCTTGTAGAGCTTCAGCCGCACGGTGCCTTCGACGTCTTCCTGGCTCTTGTCGATCATCGCCTGCAACATCAGCCGCTCGGGCGCGAACCAGAAGCCATTGTAGATGAGCTCGGCATAGCGCGGCATGAACTCGTCCTTGAGATGGGCGGCACCGCGGTCGAGCGTGATCGATTCGATCGCCCGGTGGGCGGCGATCAGGATGGTGCCGCCGGGGGTCTCGTAGACACCGCGCGATTTCATGCCGACGAAACGGTTCTCGACCAGGTCGAGCCGGCCGATGCCATTGTCACGGCCGAGATCGTTCAGCGCCGCCAGCATCGTCGCCGGCGACAGCTTCTTGCCGTTGAGCGCGATCGGATCGCCCTTGAGGAATTCGATCTCGATCTCGGTGACCTTGTCCGGCGCGTCCATCGGCGAGATGGTGCGCTGGTGGACGAATTCCGGCGGTTCCGTCCACGGGTCCTCCAGCACCTTGCCCTCGGAGGAGGAGTGCAGAAGGTTGGCGTCGACGGAAAACGGCGCGTCGCCCTTCTTGTCCTTCGGCACCGGGATCTGGTGCTGCTCGGCGAAGTTGATGAGATCGGTGCGCGACTTGAACGACCAGTCGCGCCACGGCGCGATGACCTTGATGTCGGGGTTCAGCGCATAGGCGGAAAGCTCGAAACGCACCTGATCGTTGCCCTTGCCGGTGGCGCCATGGGCGATGGCATCGGCGCCAGTCTCTTTTGCGATTTCGACAAGATGTTTCGAAATCAGCGGCCGGGCGATCGAGGTGCCGAGCAGATAGGTGCCTTCATAGACGGCGTTGGCGCGGAACATCGGAAAGACGAAATCGGATACGAACTCCTCGCGGACATCGACGATGCGGATGTCCTTGATGCCCATCATCTCGGCCTTGCGCCTGGCCGGCTCCAGTTCGCCACCCTGGCCGAGATCGGCGGTGAAGGTGACGACCTCGGCGCCGAGTTCGGTCTGCAGCCATTTCAGGATGATCGAGGTGTCAAGGCCGCCGGAATAGGCGAGCACGACTTTCTTGACGGCTTTTGCTTTCGACATGGTGGGCAGTTCCGCGACAGGGGTTCTTCGCGGGCGAGGTATCACGGCGTTTTAGGCCAGCGCAAGGGACGAACGATGCCTGGACCAGATGCTTCATCTCCAAGAGGCTGGCGAGCACACGGCTCTTGCGCTATGGCTGCGCCGTCTTTTGCCGCTACGAGACGAGCCATGTCCTTCATCCCCGACAGTACGACGCTTATCCAGTTCTCCATCGCCACCTTCATCCTGGCGATCACGCCCGGGCCTGACATGACGCTGTTCGTCTCGCGCACGCTGAGCCAGGGCCGTGCCACCGGCTTTGCCTCCATGGCCGGCGCCTTGTGCGGCACGCTGATTCACACCACGCTGGTGGTGGTCGGCGTCTCGGCGCTGATCGTCGCCTCGCCGATGGCGTTCTTCGTGCTGAAGATTTTTGGCGCCGGCTATCTGGTCTTCCTGGCATGGCAGGCGATCACAAAAGGGTCGGCGTTTTCACCGGAGAAGAAGAGCGGGCCGCAGATCTCGCTGTTCCGCAGCTGGGCGGCGGGGCTCGGGGTCAATCTGCTCAACCCGAAGATCATCCTGTTCTTCATGACCTTCCTGCCGCAATTCGTCTCCGCGCATGATCCCGACGCGCCGGGAAAGCTGTTCTTCCTCGGCGCGATGTTCGTCGTGCTGGCGATCCCGGTAACGGCGCCGATGGTGCTGGCGGCGGAAAAATTCTCGGCCGTGATGAAATCCAGCCCGCGTGTGACCCGCGTCGTCGACTATCTGTTTGCCGGAGTTTTTTCGGCCTTCGCGCTCAAGATCCTGACGGCCCAGGCGAAATAGGGCGTCCGATCTGACGCCAGCTTCCGGCCGAGCGCCCGGCGCTCAGCCAGTAGAAAATACCGCCGACCATGCCGCAGCCGATCACCGCCAGCATGACGCTGGTATTGGTAACCTCGAAATTGGCATCGGCCGTCTGGTGGACGAAGCCAAGGAAGACCGCCGCCACCGCTGCGCCCGCCAGCGCATAGAACAGCCAGTCACGCCGGCCAAGGATCTCGGAGACGAGGATGGCGATGGCGGCCGGCATGAAGGCGAAATAGGCGACGAACAGCGCGACGAAGGGGATTGAAAACCACAGCGCCGCCTGCGCCGCCGGTTGCGTCTCGTCCGTTATCAGCCCAAGAGACGCCAGGAACATGACGTTAAGGAAGGCGCTTGCCGCCAGCGAAGCAACGCCGTAGCCGACAAGGATGACGGCGAAGCGGATCAGATAGGCGACGAGGCGGTTCACGCGAATTGTCCGGGCATTTGCAGGAACCGGCTCTCGACCAGGCGATAGACGGCTCCTGCCAAGCTTCCCGCAATGATTAGGGCCACCAACACGTCAACGTCCGGTGGCCTCTGTGCCGACGGATGCAGTTTCCAGACCGCAAATACGCACGTCCCAACGAAAGCTCCCCCGACGACAAAAAGAATCCAGCGTCTCGCCTCGAGAACTTGGGAAGCAATGACCATCGGGATTGCCAGCGGTGCGCCAAAGATGCCTGCGATCATCGCTCCAAGCAGCAACAGCGACCAACTATCTCGAGTGGACAGGAAAGCGGGAACACGCCACCACATCAGTGCATCGAGCAGGAAAAAGACCAGAGACATGGTGAAGGCAGCCAGGGCGTAGCAGAGCAAAGTCACTGCCAATCGCCTGAGGTATTTCACGCCTCGCCATGCCCCGCGATCATCATCGCTTCCAGCGCCAGCCGGTCGACCTTGCGCATGCGCTCGGAGTCCGACTTGAGCTGGCCGCAGGCGGCCAGGATGTCGCGGCCGCGCGGCGTGCGGATCGGCGAGGCATAGCCGGCATTGTTGATGTAATCGGCGAATTTCTCGATCGTTTCCCAGTCCGAGCACTGGTAGTTGGTGCCCGGCCACGGGTTGAACGGGATCAGATTGATCTTGGCCGGAATGCCCTTGAGCAGCTTGATCAGCGCCTTGGCGTCGTCGATGGAATCGTTGACGTCCTTCAGCATGACATATTCGAAGGTGATCCGCTTGGCGTTCGACAGGCCTGGATAGGCGCGGCAGGCAGCGATCAGATCCTTCAGCGGATACTTCTTGTTGATGGGCACCAAGAGATCGCGCAAATCGTCATTGGTGGCGTGCAGCGAGATCGCCAGCATGACGCCGATCTCCTCGCCGGTGCGGAAGATTTCGGGCACGACGCCGGAGGTCGACAGCGTGATGCGCCTCTTCGACAGGGAAAGCCCGTCGCCGTCGGATGCGATCAGCAGCGCCTTTTTCACCGCCTCGAAATTGTAGAGCGGCTCGCCCATGCCCATCATGACGACGTTGGACACTCTCCTGCCCTCGGCCGGCACGATGGCGCCGTCGGGCGTATCGCGGTCGGGGAAGTCGCCGAGCCGGTCGCGGGCGGTCAAGAGCTGGGCGAGGATTTCCTCCGCCGTCAGGTTGCGCACCAGCTTCTGCGTGCCGGTGTGGCAGAAGGAGCAGGTCAGCGTGCAGCCGACCTGCGAAGAGATGCACAGCGTGCCGCGGCCTTCTTCGGGAATGTAGACGGTCTCGATCTCGACCGGCCGGCCAGCGCCGCGCGGCGGAAAGCGGAACAGCCATTTGCGCGTTCCGTCGGAGGAAATCTGCTCCTCGACGATCTCGGGCCTGGCAACGGTGAAATGCGTGTCGAGGGCGGCGCGCAGATCCTTGGAGATGTTGAACATGCCGGCGAAGTCGGAAACGCCGCGCACATAGATCCAATGCCAGAGCTGTTGGGCGCGCATTTTCGCCTGGCGCTCCGGCACGATGCCGGCGGCGACGAGGGCGGCCCCGAGTTCGGCGCGCGTCAAGCCGATCAGCGACGGTTTTTCAGGCGTCGTGCGGGTGCGCAACGCGTCACGCGCGCCTTCGGCGGTAAGATCGAATGAAAGGGTCATTGTTGCGCCAATATAAGCGATTTGCGGCCGAATACAGCATCGTGCCCGAAATGAAGCGCGGCGCATAGCACAGGTTAGCGGCGGAGTCATGCCGGGGTTCTTCCTTCTCCCCTTGTGGGAGAAGGTGGCCGAGCGAAGCTCGGTCGGATGAGGGGTGTTCCAGCTTGGCGCCGACGGCGTTCCGTCCAACACCCCTCTTCCGTCTCGGCGCTGCGCGCCGATCCACCTTCTCCCACAAGGGGAGAAGGGAAGACCGCGCCTAACCGCCTACTTGCACTTGGCGATCGAGGCCAGCGCCGCCGAGATGCCCTTCAGCGAGAAGACGTAGGTGGTGGTGTTGCCGCGGCCGGACTTGGCCGACACCTTCATGTCGGTGCCGGTCTTCATCGCGGCGATCAGCACCGGCTCCTCGGCAGCGTTCTCGACCCAGGCCGACTTGCCGCGCGTGAACATCGAGAAAGACTTCTTGTCGATGGTGACGGTGGCCTTGGAACCCTCCTGGAAGGTATAGCCGGCAATGAATTGCGGCTCGTAGGACACTTGCTGCCCCGGCCGCTGGCTGACGAAGAAGAACATGTCGCCGTGATCGAGCGTCGGCGGCTGCTTGTCGGTTGGCACCGTCAGGACATAGCAGACCTTGCCGCCGCCCGACGCCTGATAACTGTAGGTGCCCCAGGCATTATGCTGGCCGATCTTGGTTGCCGACTGCGCCAGCGCGGGCGCCGTCAAGGCCACCAGGGCCAGGCTGGAAACTATAGCAATCAATCCGCGCATCGCTTTTCCCGTATTCCACTGGTGCGGCGGCAGGCCGGCTCGGCGTCCTGCCCGTCGCTTCATTTTGATTTAATCTGGGTTACCAAACGGTGAATTTCCCCTTAGAAAAGGATGTTCACGCCAGGAAACCGCCGCCGTCTTCGCGCTGCCGCTCGAAAAAGCGGCTGGCGCAATGTCCCTGCCGCGACTTGGAGGCCACGAAAACGGCAAGAGTTTGACTTTTCAAGAAGCTAGGTCTCGCGGCGATTCTCGCTTTTTGAGGTGCGTGACGAATTTCCCTGCAGGCGGTACCATGTCTGCGTTCGCCGCCACGGCGCTCGGCCAGGGTGCCCTCCCTGGCGGCTTACGGGAGATTTGGCCATGGCCATTTCCGAGACAGTTCTGACCCTGGCGGGCGGCACAGCCGTCCTGGCGATTGTGTTCGGCATTCGTGTCGCCATGCGGCGGGCGGCCGGTGGCGCGGTGCCCCGGTCGGATGCCGGGGAGACGGCGGGCGGATCGGGCGCGCCCGACGTGGCCGGGGTCATTGCGCTGCCACCTTTGATCTTCCTCGGCTTCCTGGTGGCGGCAACCGTGCTCGAGGTGCTCGTGCCGCTCCCGGTCATGGCCGGGCAGGCGCTCGCCCGCTATCTGACCGGCGCCGTGCTCGCGGTGTGCGGCTTCGTGTTCATCTTTATGGCAGCGGGCCGCTTTCAGGCCGCTGGAACCAACATACCACCGACCTTGCCGACGACGGCGCTGGTCGTCGACGGTATCTATCGGCGCACCAGGAATCCGTTCTATCTGGGAACGACCCTCATCTATTTGGGCCTCGGCGTCGCGGCCGGAAGTCTTTGGGCTATTGCGCTCGTCATCCCGCTGCTGTGGGTGATCAATACCGGCGTCATCGCGCCGGAAGAGCGCTATCTCGAGCGGAAGTTCGGAGATGCCTATCGCGCCTACAAGGCGCGGGTGCGGCGGTGGGTTTGACGGCCGGAAAGTCGGTTCTCACGCGATTTTTTGCGCCGTACCGGCTCAGCTCTTGTCGGCGATGGCCTGCCTGGCGGCGAGCCGGTGCGCCGGCGTGATGTGGGCGCTGACGGCGGTAATCGCGGCGGTCAGCACGGCGATGTCGTCGGTGAAGCCTAGCCCAAGGATGAAATCGGGGATGACGTCCGTCGGCAACACGAAATAGCCGAGCGCAGCCAGCAAGGTGCCCTTGGCGCGCAGCGGCGTCTTCTTGTCCATGGCACAGTAATAGGCGGCGACCACCTCTTCCATGAACGGGATCTGCCGGGCGGCCTTCTTCGCCGTACGCCAGAACTTTTCGCGCACTTCGCTCTCGTTGCCCGGCTTGCTGCCGAGGCCAAAGAAATCAAAACCGGATTTTTGCGCCATCAACCTCTCCTTGCGGCCGTCGCGTGACTTCACGCGTGACCGCGAGGCAAAATGTGGTGAAAGCCGAACCTCGCTGCAAGGTGCAGACAGGCTCAGCCGCCGAAATAGCGGTTCATTTTCCTGGCCAGATCGAAATCCAGCGCGGTCAGGCCGCCGGCGTCGTGCGTGTTGAGGGTCACGTTTACCGTCTTGTAGACGTTCGACCAGTCGGGATGGTGGTCCATCTTCTCCGCGGCCAGGGCAACGCGGGTCATGAAGGCAAAGGCTTCGGAGAAATTCTTGAAGGTGAAGCTGCGGGTGATCGAGCCACCATCCTTGGCCAGCGACCAGCCGTCGAGGCCGGCAAGTTCGGCGCGGATCGCCTCTTTTGCTAGTTTCTCCCTGGCCATGTCCGTCTACCGCATGATCCGCGAAGCGTCGGCGGCGCCGACCAAACGGCTGGCGACGCGGTTGTCGGCACCTGAAAGCGGCCAGGCCTCCTCGACGACGTAAGGCCCGCCGCCGACCGAATCGCGCGACGACATCAGCACGAAGCGGCCGACCCGGAACGGCAGCGTCGAAAAATTGCCGCGTGCCGACAGGTACTGGGCGACGTCGAGCGGGCTCGAATTGCGCAGGCGGGCCAGCGTCACATGCGGCATGAACTTGCGCGGGTCGGCCGGGATGCCGAGCCGCTGGCAGATGCGCTCGATCTCGGCCTGCAATGCGGAAAGATCGGGCGAAGCGGCGACCCCGGCCCACACCGCATGCGGCTTCTTCTGGCCGAAGGCGCCGACGCCGGACAGCGTCAGCGGGAAGGACGGGCGGTGAACACGGTCAAGCGCATTGGCGATTTCGTCGGCGACATGGCCCTCGACATCGCCGATGAAGCGCAGCGTCAGATGATAGTTTTCGACGTCGATCCAGCGGGCTCCCGGCAGGCCGCCCCTGAGCAGGGACAGCGAAAGAGCGGCATCACGCGGTATCTCGAGGGCGGTAAAAAGACGCGGCATGGGAAGCCTCCTGTCCTCGAATCGAACTCTTGCCCCTAGCGAATCATCGATATTCAAACGGGGCAAGGGGTTTGTTGGTCGCAGGCCTGCCTAAAGGCTTCCCCTGCGGAAGGTGTTGCGACGGCGAACCCTCGCCTTCAGGAATTGCCCCGGACCGCTTCAATGGTCTTCTCCACACTGGGCAGGATACCCTCGACGATGCGGTCCACGCCTCGGGCGTTTGGATGAAGGCCGTCCTCGAGTTGCAGGACGGATCGACCGGCGATGCCCTCGAGAAAGAAAGGATAGAGCGGCACGCCATATTTTTCAGCCAGTCTCGGAAAGGTCGCGTCGAAGGCGTTCTGGTAGTCGGCGCCGAGATTGGGCGCCGCGCGCATTCCGGCAAGCAAAACGGCGATCTTGCGCTGCTTCAGTTTTGCCAGCATGGCGTCCAGGTTCTTTTCCGCTATGGCGGGCGAAACGCCGCGCAGCATGTCGTTGGCGCCGAGCTCCAGGATGACGAGTTGCGTGCCGTCCGGCACCGACCAGTCGAGCCGCGACAGGCCGCCGCTCGTCGTATCGCCGGAGACGCCGGCGTTGGCGACCGTGACATCGTAGCCCTTGGCGCGCAGCGCCGCCTGCAGCTTCTCGGTGAAGCCCTGACCTGGCCCGAGGCCATAACCCGCCATCAAGCTGTCGCCGAAACCGACAATGGTGAACGGTTCGGCTCGCGCCGACGAAATGGCGCCGCAAATGGCGAGGAAAAGGGCGAAGGCTGCGGCAAAGGTGTGTTTGAAAGCCATGCGGCAGGCCCCATATGACCAGGAACATCTGTTGGCGAAGGCAGGTTTTCGTCTTTGTCGAGCATCGGATGCACTAGCCTTCATCCCCCATATAGGACGATTTGATTTTGGAAGAAGCCGTCATTTCGCTGAAAGACGTATCGCTGACGCTCGGCGAAGGTGCATCCTCGGTCCATGTGCTGAAGGGTGTCAGCCTCGATGTGGCGGGTGGCGAAGCGACAGGCATCGTTGGACCTTCAGGTTCGGGAAAGTCGACATTGCTGATGGTTTTGGCCGGACTTGAAAGGGTCGATTCGGGCACGGTCCGAATTGCCGGCGAGCTGCTCAACGGCAAAAGCGAAGATCAGATCGCATCGTTTCGGGGACGAAACATCGGCATCGTGTTCCAGTCTTTCCATCTCATCCCCAATATGACGGCGCTGGAAAACGTTGCGGTCCCGCTGGAGCTTGCCGGCCATGTCGATCCGTTCGGCGTAGCGGCGCGCGAGCTGGCGGCGGTGGGCTTGAGCGATCGCGTCACCCATTACCCCGGCGAATTGTCTGGCGGCGAGCAGCAGCGCGTGGCGATCGCCCGGGCGCTGGCGCCGTCGCCGCGCATCCTGATAGCCGACGAGCCGACCGGCAATCTCGACCAGGCAACGGGGCGGCACGTCGCCGACCTGCTGTTTGCCAAGGCGGCCGAACGCGGCATGACGCTGGTGCTGGTCACGCATGACCCGCTACTCGCGGCCCGCTGCTCGCGCCAGGTGTCGATGCGGTCGGGGCTGATCGAAGACGCGCCTAAGCCGGCCACCTGGGCTGGCAAGGTGACCGCATGATGCCGCTGGCGCGCACGCTGAGGCTCGCCTTTCGGTTTTCGCTGCGAGAAATGCGTGGCGGACTGTCCGGCTTCCTGATCTTCCTTGCCTGCATCGCGCTCGGCGTCGCTGCGATCGGCGGCGTCAATTCGGTGGCGCAAGCGATTTCCGCCGGTGTTGCCGACCAGGGCCAGACGCTGCTCGGCGGCGATCTCCGCTTCCAGCTCAACCAGCGCGATCCGACCAGAGCCGAACGCAGCTTCCTCGACCAGCTTGGCACGGTTTCGCACAGTGCCAATATGCGCTCGATGGCGAGGCTCGAGGACGGCTCCGACCAGGCGCTGGTCGAGGCCAAGGCGGTCGACGGCGCCTATCCGCTCTACGGCGCGCTGGAGACCGAGCCGGTGCTGTCGCGAGAGGATCTGTTCGGCGAAAAATCCGGCGTCTTCGGCGCCGCCGCGCCGGACCTCTTGTTCGAGCGGCTGAACCTTGGCATCGGTGACCGGCTGAAGCTCGGCAGCGCGACGTTCGAGCTGCGCGCCAGGCTGGTCAACGAGCCGGATGCGGTGTCGGATGGCTTCGGCTTTGCGCCGCGGCTGATGGTGTCGACCGACGGGCTTGCCGCTTCCGACCTGATCCAGCCGGGCAGCCTGGTCGAGAACGCCTATAAGGTCCGGCTGCCCGGCGGCACCGGCGAGGCACGGATCAAGGCGATCCAGGACCAGGCGGCAAACCAGTTCCCGCAGGCCGGCTGGTCGATCCGCACCCGCAGCAACGCGGCGCCGGCGCTGTCCTCCAACATCGAACGGTTCTCGCAATTCCTGACGCTGGTCGGGTTGACGGCGCTGGTGGTCGGCGGCGTCGGCGTGGCCAATGCCGTGCGTGCCTATCTCGACGGCAAGCGCGGCGTCATCGCCACCTTCAAGAGCCTGGGGGCTTCGGGCGGGTTCGTCTTTGCCGTCTATCTGGTGCAGATCCTGATGATCGCCGCCCTCGGCATCACGCTAGGCCTTGTGCTTGGCGCGTTGATGCCGTTCGCGGCCAGCGCGGCACTCCAATCGGTCATTCCAGTGCCGGCGGAAGGTGGGTTCTATCCCGGCGCCCTCGGCATGGCAGCGCTGTTCGGGCTGCTGGTGACGCTGGCTTTCGCCTTGCTGCCGCTCGGCCGCGCCCGTGACGTGCCGGCAACGGCGCTGTTTCGCGAAATGGGATTCGAGGGCCGCGGTTTTCCCCGCCCGCTCTATATCGCCGCGGCATTGGGCATCGCGCTGCTGCTCGCGGTACTGGCGATCCTGTTTTCCGGCGACCGCCGTATTGCCTCGATCTTCGTTGGCGCCACGATCTTTTCGTTCCTGGTGCTGCGTGTGGTCGGCTCGCTGGTGCAGTGGGCGGCGAAGAAAAGCCCGCGCGTGCGCTCGACCGCGCTCAGGCTCGCCATCGGCAACATCCATCGGCCTGGCGCCTTGACGCCGTCCGTGGTGCTGTCGTTGGGACTCGGGCTGACGCTGCTGGTGACGCTGGCGCTGATCGACGGCAATCTCAGGCGGCAGATCTCGGGCAGCCTGCCGGAAAGAGCACCGAACTTCTTCTTCGTCGATATCCAGAGCAGTGACGTCGATGCCTTCTCCGCGCTGGTCGGCAAAGAGGCACCGCAAGGCAGGCTGATCAAGGTGCCGATGCTGCGCGGCCGGGTGATGGCGCTCAACGGCGTCGATGTCGACAAGGTCAAGGTTCCGGCCGAAGGCGCCTGGGTACTGCGCGGCGATCGCGGCCTGACCTATGACGCAAAGCTGCCGGAGAATGCGACGCTGACCGACGGCAGCTGGTGGCCGGAGAACTATGCCGGCGAGCCGCTGGTCTCGTTTTCCGCCGAGGAAGGCAAAGAGATCGGGCTGAAGCTCGGCGACACCATCACCGTCAACGTGCTCGGCCGCAACATCACGGCCAAGATCGCCAATTTCCGCCAGGTCGAATTGGAAACCATGGGCATCAATTTCGTCATGGTGTTCTCGCCCAACACATTCGCCGGTGCGCCGCATGGCTGGTTGGCGACGCTGACCGAGACGAATGCGTCGGCAGCCGACGATGCGCATCTTCTCAACGCCGCCACGCGTGCCTTTCCCGCGGTGACGACGGTCAGGGTCAAGGACGCGCTCGAAATCGTCAACCGGCTGGTGGCGCAGCTCGGCACAGCAATCAGGGCGGCGGCGGGCGTGGCGTTGATCGCCTCGGTGCTGGTGCTGGCCGGGGCGCTCGCCGCCGGCAACCGGGCTCGCATTCACGACGCGGTGGTGCTGAAGACCCTGGGTGCGACCAGAAAAACGCTGATCGCCGCGTTTTCGCTGGAATACATGCTGATCGGCCTTGCTACCGCGATCTTCGCGCTGGCGGCGGGCGCTGTGGCGGCATGGTTCGTCGTCGCGCGCATCATGACGCTGCCATCGCACTTCATGCCCGAGGTGGCGGTGGCGACCATCGGCTTTTCGCTGGTGGTCACGGTCGGCATCGGCCTTGCCGGCACGTGGCGGGTGCTGGGCCACAAGGCGGCGCCGGTGCTGCGGAATCTTTGAGCCAGAGCCGTTTTGGATTAAATCTCGGTAATGTTCCGGGCGGGAAGGCCAATAAAACCGTATCTCTGGCACTTCACGGAGCATTACGCTTGGTTACGGTCTTGTCCTTTACGCCAAGAACCATCATATTTCGGCGCAGGCATGCTGGAGCCCCGCCAGCGGCGCCTGGGTTCAAAAGGACCTGACACCGGACGGGGCAGAAGCAATATGAGGATTTCCATGGCTGATCCCGTTCGCAATTATCAGACGCGCGCCGTGCCCGGCGCCGGCGTCGATGCTGCCATCGACCAGGGCCTGCGGGCCTACATGATCAAGGTCTACAATCTGATGGGGCTTGGCCTCCTCATCACCGGCCTTGCCGCGGTCGGCACAATCATGCTGGCCACTACCAGCGATCCCGCCTCGGCGGTCGCGACGTTGCCAAGCGGCGAGATGCTGACCTCGTTCGGCTACGCGATCTTCGGCTCGCCGCTGAAATGGCTGGTGATCTTCGCCCCGCTGGCAGCGGTGATGTTCCTGTCGTTCCGCGTCCAGTCGATGAGCGTTTCGGCCGCGCAGACGACATTCTGGGTCTACGCCGGCCTCGTCGGCCTGTCGCTGTCGTCGATCTTCCTGGTCTACACCACCGCCAGCATCTCGCAGACCTTCTTCGCCACCGCCGCCGCCTTTGGCGGGCTGTCGCTCTACGGCTACACGACCAAGCGCGATCTCTCGGCGTTCGGGTCGTTCCTGGTCATGGGCCTGGTCGGCCTGATCATCGCGATGGTGATCAACATCTTCCTGCAGTCGTCGGCGCTTTCCTTCGCCGTTTCGGCGATCGGCGTGCTGATCTTCGCTGGCCTCACCGCCTACGACACGCAGAACATCAAGGAGATGTACTTCGAGGGCGACGAGACCGATGTCGCCGGCCGCAAGGCGATCATGGGCGCATTGAGGCTCTATCTCGACTTCATCAACCTGTTTATGTTTCTGCTGCAGTTCATGGGCGACCGTCGCTAAGTACGGTTTTCCTGGACCAGCGAGTTTGGAAAGGGCGGCCCAATGGCCGCCCTTTTCTTTTGTCCCGGCTTTTGCTGTGATATAGGGCAGATGAACGACGTGCCTAAATTATGAGCAGCATCACGATACGCGCCGCGACATTGGCCGACCTTGACCAGATCACGGAAATCTATGCCGACGCGGTGATAAACGGCACGGCGAGCTACGAACTCGAACCGCCGAGCCGCGCCGAGATGGGCACGCGCTTCGACACTCTGATGGCGGGCGGCTTTCCCTATCTCGTTGCGGAAAAGGCCGGCGCCGTGCTCGGCTATGCCTATGCCGGGGCGTTCCGGCCGCGCCCGGCCTACCGCTTCGTCGTCGAGGATTCCGTCTATGTCGCGCCCGAGGCCAAAGGGCAAGGCGTCGGGCTGCTCTTGATGCAAGGGCTGATCGAAGCGGCCAAGGCGACGGGTTTTCGCCAGATCATCGCGGTGATCGGCGACGGCCGGCCCGACAGCGCCTCGGTAAGGTTGCACGAGAAGCTCGGCTTTCGTCATTCCGGCCGCCTGGAAGGCTCAGGCTATAAGCACGGACGCTGGCTGGACACGGTTTTCATGCAGCTGCCGATCAACGGCGGGGCGTCCATCCCGCCTGATCCGCAATCGCTGCCCGAGCGCAAGTTCCGCCTGCAAAAATAAAGGGTTACGCCTCGACCAGCTTCAGTGTTCGGTCGAACACACCAAGCACCCGGCCGAGTTCCTGGCCGCGCTTGAGGATGCGCCCGCCGGCGGCGATGACGGCGAACGCGCCTTGCCGGCGCGCCAGCTTCGGATCCTTGACGATCTGGAAAAGCGGCACTTCGCTGGTGCGGCGGAAGACGGAAAAAACGGCGCGGTCGGCGAGATGGTCGATGGCATAGTCGCGCCACTCATTGGCGGCAACCATACGGCCGTAGAGCCTGAGGATCTGGTCCAGTTCGCGCCGGTCGAACCGCACCGGCTGGTCGAGGCGTTCGCGTCTTGCCTCATGCAGCGGGATCAATATTGCGGATGCGTCCCCATCCTCCGTCCCGCTGCTGCGATCAGTCATGCCTGGATCCTCGCAATGAATCGTACGCCGACCAAAGTTGGCGCTTTCGTTGCCGAATTGCAAGGCCCGGCCGGGCAACGGCAGCACCGTGCGGTTTCTCCAGCGTCCAGTCACGTTTGCGAAACGCCTGTTGAAATTGGTGATGCTTCGCCACAATCCTGCCTTTTTTTATCCGTGCTCATGCCCCAATGTCCGACGAATTTACCGGCGTTGCCTGAGACGGTTCGGTCCGGCACCGGCTCGTAAACCCCAAGCCCCCCGCCCACGGGTCTGCGTCGGATCGAACCAACCTCGGTTTTTCCTTGGAAAGATCGGGTGCGACGATCCCAAAACCTAAATGACCGGCGTCAGAAGCAAGCTGACGCCGGTTTTTTATTGGCCGGAGCCGTGGCGATGCGATCCATCCAGATAGGCTGTCGTCGGAGGCTTGAGCGCGGTTATCCCTTCTCCCACAACAAGGGGAGAACGGGGAGCGCTCTGTCTAAGGCTTGCGGATAAAGGCTGCACCCAGGATCGGACCGGGCATGCCGTCCTTGCCGACCGACTGCAGCAGCACGGCGCAGCCGCCCTTCTTGGCGATCTCGCTCATCGGCAGTTCGTAGCGCTGCGCCTTGCCGTGCCACATGCCGGCGGTCTGGATGCTGGAGACGGCGTTCCAGTAGGTCATGCTGCGGCCACTGTTTTCACCCTTGCCGATCTTTATCGTCTGCGGCGGATTGAAATAGACGATGACGACATGCGCGTCGGTTGGGCCGGTCACAGCGTCGCCGGCATCGATCATGACGCGATCGCTGGTCCGGCTGACCTTGATGCCGACGCGCATGCCTTCGCCGACCCTCTCCATGCGGGCCAGCGCGCCGTCGACTTCCTTGCGGCTGGCGCCGTTGACATGGCTGCGGCCGTTTATGACGGCTTGCGGGGTGTAGACGGAACGACTGCCAAAGGCGCGCATATACTCGTATTGCCGCTCGGTATTTTCCTTGCGGCTCAGCGTGTCCTGCCAGCCGAGGTAATCCCAATAATCGACATGATAGGCGAGCGCGACGATGTCCTCCTTGGCGGCGAGCTCGGCGAAGAATTCATCTGCCGGCGGACAGGAGTTGCATCCCTGGCTGGTGAAGAGCTCGACGACGCCTAATGGCTTGTCGGTTGGCTCGGCAAGGGCCCTGACGGCAAACGCCGAGAGGGCCAGCGCAAGGGCCGCAAGCCGCAATGGTCTTCGAGATGGCATGGCCGTTCCGATCCCGCCGGTGACGCCGGCTTTGTTCTGGTTGTCGAAATATGTGGCAGAAGCGGCAGTCAACGGGAAGTCACGTTGCGGTGAAATTTTGCCGTTGCAACCGCTGGCAAGGGCGCAATAGGTGGACTTGCACTTCACCATGGAAGCGATTCGGGCGGCAATCAGCATGTGGCAATCTCTCCTGGCGCCGGTCGACCTCTATTGCGAACGGACGGGGCCGGAATTCTGGGCCGAGCCGCTCAATGCGCTGAGCAATCTGGCTTTTTTTGCCGCCGGGCTATGGGGTGTCTGGCAGGTGCGCAAGCGCGGCACCGGCACCTTCGCCGAAGTGCTGGCCTGGTGGGTGGTGGCGATCGGCGTCGGCTCGTCGCTGTTCCACACCTTTGCCAACCGTGGCACGGTCTGGGCCGACGTGCTGCCGATCGCCGGGTTCACGCTGGCCTACACGCTGTTCAACCTGCGGCGTTTTCTCGGCATGAAATGGGGCAAGGCGATCGCCATTTTCGTCGCCTTCTATGCCGTCGCCGGGCTAGTGACCTTTGCCGTGCCCGACTGGCTGCGCCAGGCGTCGAACGGGACGACCGGCTATCTGCCGCCCTTCCTGGCGCTCGCCTTCTTCGGCGCCATGGTGGCGGCCAGCGGCAACCGTGCCGGCTGGTACAATCTGGCGGGCTCGGCGATCTTCGTCGTGTCGGTCATCTGCCGGATGATCGATCCGCTGGTCTGCGGCGGCTTTCCGCTCGGCACGCATTTCCTGTGGCACATATTCAACGGGCTGATGCTCGGCGTGCTGCTGGCGGCGACAGCGCGGTTTGGAAAGCCGGGAATTAGGGCAGTAGGGCAGTAGGGCAGTAGGGGAATAAGTCGCTTCTCCTTGCTTCACCCTACTGCCCTACTCCCTTATTGCCCTACTCCCTTAAGCGGCCAGATCGCGCAGCACGTATTGCAGGATGCCGCCATTCTTGAAGTAGTCGAGCTCGTCCAGCGTATCGATGCGGCAGATGATCGGAACCTCTTTGACGCTGCCGTCGCCGTAGGTGATCCTGGCGATCATCTTCTGCCGCGGCTTGATGTTGCCCAGTCCGTTGATCTCGACCAGTTCGTCGCCCTTGAGGTTGAGCGAGGCCCATGAGGTGCCTTCCTCGAAGACGAAGGGGATCACGCCCATGCCGACCAAATTGGAGCGGTGGATGCGCTCGAAGGACTGGGCGATGACCGCGCGGACGCCCAGCAAATTGGTGCCCTTGGCCGCCCAGTCACGCGACGAGCCGTTGCCATATTCGACGCCGGCGAAGATGACCAGCGGCACGCCTTCCTTCTTGTATCGCATGGCGGCGTCGTAGATCGATTCCTCTTCTTTCGACGGGTAATGGATGGTGTAGCCGCCCTCGCGGCCGTTCTCGCCCAGCATGTGGTTGCGGATGCGGATGTTGGCGAAGGTGCCGCGCATCATTACCTCATGATTGCCGCGGCGCGTGCCGTACTGGTTGAAATCGGCGACGCCGACGCCGTGGTCGGTGAGGTACTTGCCGGCCGGCGAGGCCGCCTTGATCGAACCGGCCGGCGAAATGTGGTCGGTGGTGATCTTGTCGCCGAACAGACCGAGCACACGCGCGCCCTTGATATCGCCGATCTTGCCGAAGCCCGACGTCATGCCGGCGAAATAGGGCGGGTTCTGCACATAGGTGGAATTGTCGTCCCAGGCATAGGTCTGGCCTTCCGGCGCCTTGACGTTCTGCCAGTACTCGTCGCCCTTGAAGACGTCTGCATATTTGCGGGCGAACAATTCGCGCGTGACGTTCTTCTCGATGAATTCCTGGATCTCGACCGAACTCGGCCAGATATCCTTGAGATAGACCGGATTGCCGTTGCGATCCTCGCCGAGCGGTTCGGTGGTCAGATCCTTGGTCACGGTCCCGGCCAGCGCGTGGGCGACGACCAGTGGCGGCGAGGCGAGATAGTTCGCTTGCACGTCGGGCGAGACGCGGCCTTCGAAATTGCGGTTGCCGGACAAGACTGCCGCAGCAATCAAGCCCTTATCGTTGATGGTCTTGGAGATCGGCGCCGGCAATGGGCCGGAATTGCCGATGCAGGTGGTGCAGCCGAAGCCGACCAGGTTGAAGCCGATCTGGTCGAGCTCCTTCTGCAGGCCGGATTTCTCGAGATATTCGGCGACGACCTGGCTGCCCGGCGCCAATGAGGTCTTGACCCACGGCTTCTGCTTGAGGCCGAGCCGGTTGGCATTGCGCGCCAACAGCCCGGCGCCGATCAGCACGCTCGGGTTCGATGTGTTGGTGCAGGAGGTGATGGCGGCGATGACCACATCGCCATGGCCAAGATCGTAGCTCGTGCCCTCGACGGCATAGCGCTTGTCGATTTCGGCGGCCTTCCTGTATTCGGACTCCATGGCCTTGGCGAAGCCAGCCGGAATGTCTTCAAGTGCGACCCGGCCTTCCGGCCGCTTCGGGCCGGCCATCGACGGGACGACACTGCCGAGATCGAGCTCCAGCAGGTCGGTGAAGACCGGATCGGCCGAGCCGGCATCGCGCCACAAGCCTTGCGCCTTCGAATAAGCCTCGACCAGGGCGATGCGGCTTTCGTCGCGACCGGACATTGTCAGATAGCGGATGGTTTCGCTGTCGACCGGAAAGAAGCCGCAGGTGGCGCCATATTCCGGCGCCATGTTGCCGATGGTGGCGCGGTCGGCCAGCGTCATGTTGGACAGGCCCGGCCCGAAGAATTCGACGAACTTGCCGACGACGCCCTTCTTGCGCAGCATCTGGGTGACGGTGAGCACCAGGTCGGTGGCGGTGACGCCTTCCCTCAGCCTGCCGGTGAGCCGGAAGCCGATGACTTCAGGCAGCAGCATGGAGACCGGCTGGCCAAGCATCGCGGCCTCCGCCTCGATGCCGCCGACGCCCCAGCCGAGCACGCCGAGGCCGTTGATCATCGTGGTATGTGAATCGGTGCCGACGCAGGTGTCGGGATAGGCGGTGGTCTCGCCGTCTTCGCTGTTGGTCCACACGACCTGGCCGAGATATTCGAGATTGACCTGATGGCAGATGCCGGTGCCGGGCGGCACGACGCGGAAATTGCGGAACGCCTGCTGGCCCCATTTCAGGAACTTGTAGCGTTCCTCGTTGCGCTCATATTCAAGCTCGACATTGCGGGCGAAAGCCAACGGCGTGCCGAATTCGTCGACGATGACCGAGTGGTCGATGACCAGATCGACCGGCACCAGCGGATTGATCTTTTGCGGATCGCCGCCGAGCGAGGCCATGGCGTCGCGCATGGCGGCAAGGTCGACCACGGCTGGAACGCCGGTGAAATCCTGCATCAGCACGCGAGCCGGGCGATAGGCGATCTCGACGCCGGCGGTGCCCCGGTCAGTCAGCCAGCCGGCGACCGCCTGGATGCTCTCCTTGGTAACGGAACGGCCGTCCTCGTTGCGCAGCAGATTCTCCAGCAGCACCTTCATCGAATAGGGCAATTGGGCAATACCGGTGAGGCCGTTCTTTTCGGCCTCGACAAGGTCATAGTAAATGTACTCGGTGCCGCTGGCGGTCAGCGTGCGGCGGCAATTGAAGCTGTCGAGTGATTTGGACACGTGCGATCCCTAACTGTCGGTTGCCGGAAGGGAACGGACGCCAGTGGGCATGCAAATCACGCGCAAAGGTGCGGGTACGGCCATTTCCGCTATCCGTTCCCAAGCGTCCGGGCCGTTCAAGGCGGCACGCGCGCTGGTTCGGCGCAAATTCGGTTCCCGTGCCGACCGCTGGCACGGATGATGCGGATATAGAGAATTTTCTGGAATAGTTCTAGACACGGAATCGCCATTTTTGCTGCGGCGCACCGAAGCCGCGCCTGAACTTTCGGCGAAGGGGGACGGATGCGGCTGATCGCCGAAAATCTGGGCGGCGAACGCGGCGGCGAGACGGTATTTTCCGGCATCGAATTCGCGCTGGGGGATGGCCAGGCTCTGGTCGTCACCGGGCCGAACGGCGCCGGCAAATCGACGCTGCTCAGGATCGTCGCCGGACTGTTGCCGGTGGCGGCAGGCCGTGTGCGGTTCGAAGATGGTGGCGAAGACTTTGCGTCGGCGGCCTCGGCGTGTCACTATCTCGGCCACCTCAACGCGATGAAGACGGCGCTGAGCGTTACGGAAAACCTGTGCTTCTGGCGCGATTTTTCGGGCGCCGGTTCCGCGGGTGTTGGAGAGGCGCTGGAAACCGTCGGGCTGGGCGGCATCGGCCATCTGCCTTTCGGCTATCTCTCGACCGGGCAACGCCGCCGCGCGGCGATTGCAAAACTGCTGGTAAGCCACCGGCCATTGTGGCTGCTCGATGAGCCGACGGCAGGACTGGACAACGCATCGGAGGAGAGATTCGGCGAATTGATGGGGAAACACCTCGAGAGTGGGGGGATCGTGGTTGCGGCGACGCATTTGCCGCTTGGGATCGAGGGGGCACAAGGGCTGGTGATGGGCGAGGCCGTTTGATGTTGGTGCTCTACGGCGCCCCCCTCTGTCCTGCCGGACATCTCCCCCACGAGGGGGGAGATTGGCAGGTTCGTCGCTGCGCTCAACTCTCAACGATCGAGATTGGCGAAGGCAGTCGTGACAGCCAATCTCCGCCCTTGAGGGGGAGATGTCCGGCAGGACAGAGGGGGGTGCCCAGGCGAAAGCATCTCACATCATGCTAGCCCTCTTCCTGCGCGACATCCGCCTGAGTATCCGCGCCGGCGGCGGGGCGCTTACCGGCGTGATTTTCTTTCTCGCCGTTATCGCGACCATCCCCTTCGGCGTCGGTCCCGAGCTGAAGCTGCTGGCCCGCATCGGCCCGGCGATCCTGTGGATCGCCGCATTGCTGGCCTGCCTGCTCGGCCTCGACCGGCTGTTCCAGGCCGACCGCGAGGACGGCTCGCTCGATCTTCTGGTGCTTGGCAACGACCGGCACATGCTGGCCTTGACCGTTCTGACGAAATGCCTGGCGCATTGGGCGGGAAGCGTGCTGCCGCTGGTCATCGCCGCTCCCTTGCTCGGCCTGTTCATGAACATGGAGCCCATCGGCATCGGTGCGACGGCGCTGACGCTTCTGGTCGGTACGCCGGCGATCACCTTCATCGGTGCCGCCGGTGCCGCGGTGGCGGTGGCGCTGCCGCGCGGGGGCCTGCTGATCTCGGTGCTGGTGCTGCCGCTAACCATTCCCGTGCTGATCTTCGGCGTATCAGCAAGCTATGGCGCGGTGGCGAACCCCGATCCTTTTCTGCAGCCCTTCCTCATTCTCGCCGCGCTGACCCTGTTCCTTGCCGTGCTCGGGCCGGTGGCGGCGGCGCTGGCGCTTCGGCACGGAACGGATTGATGTGGCCGCTGCGCATAGAGAACCCGATCTTTCTCCAGACAATCTACGGCAACTATCCGGACCTGTCTTCCGTCGAGGTAACCAAGGCCGAAATCAATCGTGAAGGGCCTAGCATGTACCTTTCCTTCATCTCGACCGTCCTCCCCTACCGGCCCCCCGCCAAATGGGCGGCGTTCAATGCCGTGTCTTTCGGGCTTGAGTTCATCGCGGTCGAATCGATTAGCCTTCGCAAGTTCCGGAGCCATGGCTGGAGTGCAATCAGGATGTGGGATGACGCCGGTAGAATCCTGCTTACCTGCGAAGGGGCTGTCAGGCTGTCTCTGACGTGCCAATACATGCGTATCAAAAACATATCAGGTGTTTTGCGTTCGCAGTGACCTTCGGCTTGCGATAACCGCAAATCTGCCGCAGACCCGTTCATTGCGACAAACAGCCGGTGAGGCTATGAATTCCGCCGTGAGAAGCCTTGGATCGGGAAAATGAGCGTTCACGCCCTTTATGTCACCGCCGCCTATGCGATCACGGCCGTGGTGCTGGGTGGGCTGATCGGCTGGATTCTGCTCGACCAGCGCGGCCGCAAACGAGAGCTTGCCGAGCTGGAGGCATCCGGCGTGCGCCGGCGCTCCGATAAGGCAGTAAAATCATGAGCACGGAAACCCAAACACCGGCGCGCCGCCGCCTGATCGTGCTGCTGCCGCTGGTGGTCTTTCTCGGGCTGGCGGGATTGTTCCTGGCGCAGCTTTTGTCCGGGCGCGACGTGTCGGAAGTGCCGTCAGCGCTGATCGGCCTGCCGGCGCCGCAGACCAACCTGCCGGCGCTCGAAGGCACCAATTTGCCGGGCCTCGATTCAAAACAGTTCGCCGGCAAGGTGACGCTGGTCAACGTCTTCGCGTCCTGGTGCGCGCCGTGCCGCGAAGAGCATCCGGTGCTGCTGGCGCTGTCGCAGGACAGACGCTTCGTCATGGCGGCGCTGAACTACAAGGACCAGCCGGAAAACGCCCGTCGGTTCCTTGGCGATCTCGGCAATCCATTCCAGGCGATCGGCGTCGACCAAGCCGGACGCACGGCGATCGACTGGGGTGTCTACGGCGTGCCGGAAACCTTCGTCATCGGCAAGGATGGCAAGATCGCCTATAAGCATGTCGGGCCGCTGACGCCGGACTCGGCGCGGACGCTGCTGTTGCCCGAAATCGAGAAGGCGCTCGCGGCTCCGGGCTGAGACACCTGAAACGCGATGGACGAACGAGACATCCGCGATCATTTTCTGGCACAGGCGAAAGCCTGCGATGGACTTGGCTCGCCTTTCACCGCGAATTTATGCCGTGCGCTCGCTAAGGTTCTCGACGCAAACACCAGGACCGGGCAGGCGGTGCTCGGTTGGCCGGGCGACGCGCGCGCCGACGCCCTCGCATTGCGGCTTTGCGGCGCGCTGCATGGGTTGGTCCTGACGGGTGCCAATGAGCGATTGGCACTGATCTATCCGCCCAACCAGACAAGCGAATCCGAGATCGCGGCGGTGCTGCCGGAGGCAATTGCGCGATCCGACGAGCGGATCGTCGCCGGCCTCGCCGGTGCGCCGCAGACCAATGAAATCGCCCGGTCGGCGATGCTGCTGCCTGGATTTCTGACGGTCGCGCGGGAAACCGGCCTGCCGCTGGACTTGTGCGAGATTGGCGCCAGCGCTGGGCTCAATCTCCTGTTCGACAGCTTTCACTACCGCTACGGCGATGCCGAGTGGGGCGACCGGACCTCCACCGTTCGGTTGGCGCCGGAGGTGCGCGGACTCGCTGTTCCGCTTGGTGGAGCGATCGACGTCCGCCACCGCGCCGGCTGTGACATCGCGCCGGTAGATGTCGCCGACGCAGCCACACGGTTACGGCTTCGGTCTTACGTCTGGGCCGATCAGGCTACGCGGCTGGCCCGGCTCGACGCTGCGCTGTCACTTGCCGAAAAGTTTCGACCGCCACTTGTCAAAGCGGACGCGGCGGATTTTGTCGGGAAGGCGCTGGCCGCGCGGCAGGAGGGTGGCGCTTTTGTGCTCTATCATTCGATCATGTGGCAATACCTGCCGCGGG
Source organism: Mesorhizobium sp. M0601 (assembly GCF_040320845.1). Classification (NCBI taxonomy): domain Bacteria; kingdom Pseudomonadati; phylum Pseudomonadota; class Alphaproteobacteria; order Hyphomicrobiales; family Phyllobacteriaceae; genus Mesorhizobium; species Mesorhizobium sp. M0601. The sequence goes on along the minus strand of NZ_JAMYQK010000030.1, from coordinate 42,440 downwards.
CGACCAAGGATGCGATCATCGTCGCCCTGGAGCAGGCGGGCAGACAGGCCACGGCCGCTGCGCCTATCGCAAGGCTGAGGATGGAGCCGCGCGATCCCACAAACAATTGGGCGGTACTCAGCCTGACTTTATGGCCGGGCGGCGAGACGCACCGCCTGGCCCATTGCGATTACCACGGCCGCTGGATCGAATGGGTGGGCTAAGCCCGATCCCATTCACTCAGCCGTAGATCTGCTTGTGGACCTGGTAGAGCATTTCTGAGCGGTCGGCGCGCATGTCGGCGAGGTCGCGGCTGCTGAAGCTGTCGATTTCGGCGACGAGGCGGTTGTAATGCCGGCGCTTGGCGATGCTGGCGCGAGCGCGGCTCATGAGGCTGTCGATGATCATAGCGAGTTTCCTTTTGCGCCGCATTTCGCGGCCAGTTGTTCCTCCCTTGATCGATACGGAGCATGACATAGTTATGGTGCGTTGCAAAAATAAGATGTTGCAATGCACCATTGCGCTGGGCGCATAGCCGGTTAACGGGATGTGACCTGCCGTCCGGGCCAGCATTCGCTTCCATAATGCTTCAGACGCATCATCGATCTTGCCATATCGATCGCAGGCTGGCTTGATCGCGCCCTTGCCAAGCGACTGCTACCGGGAGGAACCATGGCCAGCGAATTCTACGAAGTTCTCGATCCGCGCTTTTCGCGGCTTTTCAACGGCAATGCACAGGTGGACAGGCTGTTTACCGGCTGCCGATGGGCGGAAGGACCGGCCTGGTTTGCAGCCGGGCGCTATGTGGTTTGGTCCGACATCCCGAACAATCGCATGCTGCGTTACGACGAGACCGACGGCAGCGTCAGCGTGTTCCGTCAGCCGTCCGGCAATTCCAACGGCAACACCGTCGACCGGCAAGGCCGGCTGGTTACTTGCGAGCATTCCGGCCGCCGCGTCAGCCGCACCGAGCATGACGGCTCGGTCATCACCATCACCGACAAATGGCGCGGCAAGCGGCTGAACTCGCCCAATGACGCGGTGGTCAAGTCCGATGGCTCGATCTGGTTCACCGATCCGAGCTACGGCATCGATACCGATTACGAGGGCGACAAGGCCGAAAGCGAGATCGGCGCCTGCCATGTCTACCGGGTCGATCCCGGCACCGGCGAGACCGAGGCGGTGATCACCGACATGGTCAGGCCCAACGGGCTCGCCTTCTCGCTCGACGAGAGCAAGCTCTATGTCGCAGATACCGGCCGCACGCATGGTGCGCAAAACCCAGCGCACATCCGGGTGTTCAATGTCGGCCAGGGCGGCAAGACGGTCTCAGGCGAAAAGGTCTTTGCCGACTGCACCGCCGGCCTGTTCGACGGTTTCAGGCTGGATGCGGACGGCCGCATCTGGACCAGCACCGCCGACGGGGTCCATTGCTACGATCCAGACGGGACGCTGATCGGCAAGGTCAAGGTACCGGAAGTCGTTGCTAATTGCGTGTTCGGCGGCAACAAGCTGAACTGCCTCTACATCGCCGGCACCACATCGCTCTACATGGTCCGGCTCATGGTCAACGGCGCCAAAACCTACTGAGCGGCTGCCAAGCATATGCAAGGGAGGGAACCATGCCATTCGTGAATATCCGCCTGGTCAAGGAGGTGATTGCCGACGACCCGGCCGGCAAAAAGGCCGCGATCGCCGCCCAGGTGACATCGGCCATCACCGGCGTCACCGGCCTGACCAACAACAATGTCTGGGTGGTTTTCGAGGAGGTCGCTGCACGCGACTGGTTCGTCGGCGGGACCGACATCGAGACGCGGAGACGGAAGGGCTAATCTCCCGACGGAACGGCAGCGAGGCGGAAGTTTGCGAGAGGCCTAGGGGACAGCGCCCCCTGCCCTGCCGGCCATCTCCCCCACGAGGGCCCACTTGGGGGAGATCGGCAGCTTCGTCGCCTAGCCCGTCTTTCAACGTTGGAGGTTGGCGAAAGCGGGGATGACGGCCAATCTCCCTCCTGTTTGGACCGGAGACATCGCGCTCGTGTCCTCGAATGGCATCCCGAACCTCCCGGCGCAAAGCGCGCCAAACTGTTCGCGATGTCCTCGCACACCTGTTCGCGATGTCTCCGGTCCAAACACCTCCAAGAGGGGGAGATGTCCGGCAGGACAGAGGGGGGCGCGAAGGATCGCCGACGCTCGCTTCGCGTTCGCTCTGCCCTGGGATAACGACAGCACGATGGCCGCCACTTAACGCGAGCGGATGAACTCCGCGAAGGCGGATAGGGCATCGCGCATCGTCAGCCGGTTTTCCGGCTGCGATAAGATATCCTCCACCTCCGGCGGCTTCTTGCCGAGCAGCGCTATTTCGAGCGCTGCCTCCCCATAGAGCGCGAAAGAAATTGTCCGCATGACCTCGGCCAGTGCGGCGCGGGCAAACAGCGAGCGCGGCGAGGCGTGGACCAGCATGGCCGGTTTGCCGACGGCGGCATCGCGCGACACCAGCCAGTCGAGCGCGTTCTTCAGGCCGCCTGGCATACCGTGGGCATATTCCGGGCAGGAGACAATGAGGCCGTCAGCGGCGGTGACCGCGTCGATCAGCGCCGCTGCTTGCGGCGGCGTCCGCTCGCCTTCGTCGTCGGGGTTGAAGATCGGCAGCCGGCCAAGTCCATCGTAGACGGAGACGTGACAGTCCGGCGGCGCGTTTTGCGCGAGTGCCGCGACCAGGGCCGAATTGGTCGAGGCGGCGCGCAGGCTGCCGGAGATGGCGAGGATGTTCAGCAAAGGAATGGAGACCGGCTTGGGCGATTCGTTGCCGGGCACGCTACCACATGGTCTCCCTGTATTCCTCATCCAGCCAGCGGTCGGTCGCCTCGGCCGAATCGGCGAGCGCCAGCTGGTCGCGCAGGATCTGGCCGAGCGTCGGCAGCGTCGCGCGGTCGTACCAGCTCTCCGGCTTCCACAGTTCGGAGCGCATGAAGGCCTTGGCGCAATGCATATAGGCGGCCTTGACCGTCACCACGACGACGCTTTGCGGCGCCTTGCCGTCGACCGCCAGCCGCTCGCGTAACGCCGCATCGACGGTGATGCGGGCATCGCCGTTGACACGCAGCGTCTCGTTCATGCCGGGAATGAGGAAGAGCAGCCCGACCGAGCGATTGAGAAGGATGTTCTCCAGCGTGTCGAGCCGGTTGTTGCCCGGCCGGTCGGGGATGGCGATGGTCTTCTCGTCGAGCACTGCCACAAAACCCGGCCTGTCGCCCTTGGGCGTCACATCGGCATTGCCGGCGCCGTCGGACGAGCCGATCAGCACGAACGGGCTCTTGCCGATGAATGAACGGCAGTGGCCGTCCAATGTCTTCAATTCCTTGCGGATCGAGCCGTCGGTCAGCCGAGGCGTCTTGTAGATCGTCCTCAACTCGTCGCGCGTGGTGATGAATTCCATGCCCCTCTCCCCTTATTCTGATGCAATTCCCTAGGGAAAACGCTACGCGCTTTTCCCGGGAAAACCGCTACACACTTTCCTGGAATTGCTCTATTTGCCGGCCTTCTCTTCCTTGCCGGCCTTGTCCTCGAGCGAATGGCGCAGGATCAACGGCATTTGGCTTAACGTGAAGACAAGGGTAATGGGAATCGTGCCCCAGACCTTGAAATAAAGCCAGGCTTCCTCAGAAAAGTTGCGCCACACGATCTCGTTCAGCGCAGCCAGAAAAAGGAAGAAGAGTCCCCATCGGAAAGTGAGCTTGCGCCAGCCTTCGGCGTCGAGATTGAAGGCGGAATCAAAGACATAGCCCAACAGCGATCTGCCAAACGCCAACCCGCCAAGCAACGTGATGCCGAACAGGCTGTTGATGATTGTCGGCTTCATGAAAGCGAAGGTCTTGTCCTGCAGCCACAGCGCCAGCGCGCCAAACACAAACACCACGATGGCCGAGACCAACGGCATGATCGGCCAGCTGCGCGTCAAAATCCACGAAACGCTGAGCGATAGCGCCGTCGCCACCATAAAGAACGCTGTGGCAATCAGGATAGGCTCGCCGATATGGCCGAGGATCGGAAACTTCCCGACAAGCCACGCGCCGCGGATGGTGGTGAAAAAGAACACCAGGCCAGGCCCGAGTTCGAGCAGGAATTTCAGGCCGGGGTTCAACGCCCTGCGTCGCGGATCGGACGGGTCGCCTTCGAGGATGGGTGGGTTCATAGCGTCCTTCTTACGCATGATCCAATCCAAAGAGCCTGCAACTTTTCGGAATCATGCTCGTCAAGCCACTCCAGCGATCGCCCTGGCGAATTCGCTTGCGGAAAAGGGTTCGAGGTCGTCGACCTGTTCGCCGACGCCGATGAAATAGACCGGCAATTTGTGCTTTGCCGCGATCGCCACCAGAATACCGCCGCGCGCCGTGCCGTCCAGCTTGGTCATTACCAGGCCGTTGACGCCGGCGACATTGCGGAAGATCTCGACCTGGTTGAGCGCATTCTGGCCGGTGGTGGCATCGACCGTCTGCAGCACGGTGTGCGGCGCTTCCGGATCGAGCTTGCCCAGCACCCGGACGATCTTTTCCAGTTCCGCCATCAGTTCGGTCTTGTTCTGCAGCCGCCCGGCGGTGTCGATGATCAGCACGTCGGAGCCGGCCTCCTTCGCCCGCTCGAATGCGTCATAGGCGAGGCCAGCGGCGTCGGCGCCGAGCTTCGAGGCAATGACTGGCGAGTTGGTGCGCTCGCCCCAGATCTTCAGCTGCTCGATCGCGGCGGCGCGAAAAGTGTCGCCGGCGGCGAGCATCACCGAGAGGCCGCCATCGGTCAGCTTTGCCGCCAGCTTGCCGATGGTTGTGGTCTTGCCGGTGCCGTTGACACCGACGACCAGGATGACATGCGGCTTGTGGCTTAGATCGAGTTCCAGCGGCATGGCGACATGCGTCAGCACCTTCTCCACCTCGGCCGCCATGATGGCGCGGACTTCGGTGTCGGAGACGTCCTTGCCGTAGCGGCTGGCGGAGAGCGCGTCGGTAACGCGCAAAGCCGTCTCCATGCCGAGATCGGCGCGGATCAGCACATCCTCCAGGTCCTGCAGCGTGTCCTCGTCAAGCTTCCGCTTGGTGAAGACGCCGGCGATGTTGCCCGACAACTCCTTGGAAGAGCGGGCAAGCCCGTCTCGCATGCGCTGGAACCAGGAGCGCCTCGGCGCCGGTTCGGGCGCCTTCTGCGGCTCGGCTTTCTGCTCGACCTTCTTGGTTACGGTGACTTTGCCGGGGGCGGGCTTTGGCTCAGGTTGCGGAACGGCTTCCGGCTCGGGCTTTACCTCCCCCTCGATGGGAGGGTGGGGCGCCGGCACGACCTCCGGTTCGGGCGCGATCTCGGTCAAGATCGGTTTCGTCTCGGCCGGCGCTGGCTGGCGGATCGGGGGCGGTATTTCGGCGGGCGGGACTTCGCGCTCTGGCGCTGCTGAGGGAGCCTCGGTGGGCACTACCGGCACTTCGACGGGTGCAGGTTCCGGCTGGGAGGGGACGATTTCTGGCTGCTGCCGCTCGGCCCGGATCTCCTCCGGTTCCTCAGCAGGCGTTTCCGGCTCGGGTGGAATGGTCGGCGGCGGCTCAGGCTTCTGCTCTTCCGGCGCCGGTTGCGGTGCCGGAGACAACTCTGGTTCGACTGGCGGTGGAGGTACGGCTTCGACTTCGGGCCGCGATTCTTCGCGTTTCAAAAACTCCGGGACGGCCTGCTCGGCGGCCGGTTTCAGCGCCTCCAGTTCGTCCCATTTGATCGGCGGCAGCGGCGCGGCCTCGTCGGGCCGCTCCTCGACGACTTCCTTCTTGCCGAACGAAAATATCTTCTTGAAAAACCCAGCCATGTCTTGCGCTCTCAGGCGGCGCGGGCGGCAAGCGGCGCGGCGATCAGTCGGATACCGTCATGGCCGGCGATATCAGCCTCGACAATGTCGCCCGGAGCGCCGGCAGAGACCGCGGCCAGCGTAAACCCTTCGGTGCGGCCAAGGCCGTCACGCTCGACCAGGATCGACTGATGCGTTCCAGCGAGCGAGGTAAGATGGCGGCGATAGGCGGCCTCGCCGGCGGCGCGCAGGCGTGCCGCGCGTTGCTTGACGACGTCGCGGCGGAGCTGCGGCATGCGCGCGGCGGGCGTGCCCTGGCGCGGCGAAAACGGGAAGACGTGGAGATGCGTCAGGCCGCATTCCTCGACGATCTCCAGCGAGTTTTCGAACATGGCGTCCGTCTCGGTCGGGAAGCCGGCGATGATGTCGGCGCCAAAAACAATGCCCGGGCGCAGTTTGCGCACATCCTCGCAAAAGCGGATCGACTGGTCGCGGCTGTGCCGGCGCTTCATCCGCTTCAGGATCATGTCGTCACCCGATTGCAGCGACAGATGCAGATGCGGCATCAGCCTCGGCTCGGTGGCGATGGCGTCCAGCAGATCGTCGTCGGCTTCGATCGAGTCGATCGAGGAAAGCCGCAGGCGTTTCACGTCTGGCACCTGCTTCAGGATGGTCTTGACCAATTTGCCGAGCTTCGGTGCGCCCGGCAGATCGGCGCCAAAACTGGTCATGTCGACGCCCGTCAGCACGATCTCGGCATAACCATTGCCGACGAGTCGCTTGATCTGCTCGACCACGGCGCCCATCGGCACCGAGCGCGAATTGCCGCGACCGTAGGGAATGATGCAGAAGGTGCAGCGGTGGTCGCAGCCGTTCTGCACCTGGACAAAGGCGCGCGCCCGGCCCTCGATGGCGTCGACCATGTGGGCGGCCGTCTCGCGCACCGAAAAGATATCGTTGACGCGCGCCTTCTCAGTGTCGTTGACGCCGAAATCCGGCAGCGCGCGATAGGAATGCGCCTTCAGCTTTTCCTCATTGCCGAGGACGAGATCGACCTCGTCCATGGCGACGAAATCCTGCGGGCCGGTCTGCGCGGCGCAGCCGGTGACGATGATGCGGGCGGCCGGGTTCTCACGGCGGGCTTTTCTGATCGACTGCTTGGCCTGGCGTACAGCCTCGCCGGTGACGGCGCAGGTGTTGAAGATGATGGCACCGCCTTCGAGGCCGCCGAGGCCCGCACTTTCGGCTTCACGCCGCATCACCTCGGATTCATAGGTGTTCAGCCGGCAGCCGAAGGTGACGACCTCGATACCCTTGTTGCCAAGAGGAGCCATCAGGCGGCGCTTTCGGTGTCGCGCGCCCACGCCCCGGTCGACGGATCGAAGCTGCCGGAAAATTCCCATTCGGCGGCACCGGTGAGGATGACGTGGTCGTCGTCGCGCCACAAAACATGCAGCGAGCCGCCGCCGGGCGTCATCAGCGTGACGCCGCGGCCGGTACGCCGGGTGCGGGACGCGGCGACCACAGCGGCGCAAGCAGCCGTGCCGCAGGCCTTGGTCAGGCCGGCGCCGCGCTCCCAGGTGCGGATGGCCATGGTCTCCGGCGAGGTCACCTGCGCGATGGTGATGTTGGCGCGCTCGGGGAAGATCGGGTGGTTTTCGAGCAGCGGGCCGAAGCGCTCGAGCTCGTACGACCAGACGTCGCGGTCGACCCAGAAGATGGCGTGCGGATTGCCCATCGAGACGACCGACGGCGAATGCAGCACCGGAGCATCGATCGGGCCGATCTGCAGCTCGATCATGCGGGTGTCGCGGAATTCCTCGGCCAGCGGGATGTCCTGCCAGCCAAAGCGCGGCCTGCCCATGTCGACCGAGATCATTCCGTCGGCATGTTCCTCGGCATTGAGGATGCCGGCGACTGTTTCAAAGGCAAATGTCTTCTGGCCGGTCTCGGCGGCGAGCGCCTGGACGACACAACGCATGCCGTTGCCGCAGGCTTGCGCCCTGGTTCCGTCGGAATTCAAGATGTCGATGAAAAAGGCGGTGCCCGGCGTCCTGGGGTCGTGGATCGCCATGATCTGGTCGAACCTGGTCGCCGCATCGGCATTAAGCGCGACGGCTGCCGCAGGCGTCACGCGATCGGCACGGCCACGCATATCGGCAACGATGATTTCGTTGCCGATGCCGTTCATCTTGGCGAAAGGGGCCGCGCTTGCCATCGATCGAAAGGTCTCTTGCCGGTTTGGCGCCTATATGGCGGATAGCGGCAGAAATTACCAGCGCGGCGTGATTTTCAAGTCACCGCGAAGACGCCAAGCACGATCAGCAGGAAGATGATCAGCACGATGCCGATGAGGATGCGCGCGCCGGTGGCGGCGGCTCCGGCCAGTGCCGGCATGCCGAGCAGGCTCGCCGCGGCCGCGATAATCAAAAGAATGATGATCCACCTGATCATGAGAGACACCTCGCGCAGGCGACAGGTTTGAACACCTACAAACGTCTATGTGATGCCTTAGGTTCCGCCGCGCTAGACCGCCGGCACGTCCCAGACTTCGCCCGGCCGCAAGGCGCGAAAACGTTGCCGCAGCAGGCCGGCAGCATCGAGCGCTTCGCCGAGCTTTCTGGGCGGCTCGTCGATCGGCTCGTTGGTGAGCCGGAACGTGCCCCAGTGACAGCCGGCTGCATAGGCGGCGTTGCACAAAAGCATGCCTTGCACCGCCTCCTCCGGATCCTGGTGATGTGGCGCCATGAACCAGCGCGGCTCATAGGCGCCGATCGGCAGGATGGCGAGGCGGAAGCCGCCGTGCTTTTGCGCCATCAGCCGGTAATTGATGCCACCGTGGAAGCCGGTATCGCCGGCGAAATAGATCTTTGCGTCGGGTGTCTCGACGACGAAACCCGCCCACAGCGCCATGCGCCGGTCGCGAGTACCGCGGGCCGACCAGTGGTGCACCGGCTCGACATGGACGGCGACGCCATCGCCGATATCGACCCGGTCGCCCCAGTCATGCGCGGAAAGCCTCATACGGGGCACGGCAGCGCCGATGATCGTGTCGTTGCCGAGCGGCGTCAGCAGCAGCGGGTCGTGTCTTGTCTTCAGGCGCTTCAGCGTGGCGAGGTCGAGATGGTCGTAATGGTTGTGGCTGACCAGCACGAGGTCGATCGGCGGCAAATGCGAAAACGCGATGCCCGGCGGATTGACGCGTTTCGGACCGGCGAAGGAGAGCGGCGAGACGCGTCGCGACCAGACCGGGTCGGTCAGGATGTTCAGGCCGGCTGTCTGGACGAGCAGCGAGGAATGACCGACCATGGTGAGGCGCAGCGCAGAACCATCGATGCGCTCGACCGGTCTTGCCGGTGGAAACGGGCTCGGATCCGCCGCCGGCCATTTCGAGCGCTCGCGGCTCAATTGCCATTTCAACAGATCGGCAAAGCGACCGGGCGGCCGTCCGTCGGGATTGAAGAACAAGGTGCCGTCGAAATGATCGCTGGGCGGCCCGCTGTAATAGCGGTTGGCGGCTCTCTTTCTCGCGGCCAAGAAATCGGCTCCCTGCAGTTTGCTGATCGCCAAGAGATAATGCCGGCGCCGGCCCGCACAAGCATTTGAGGTGAACGCCAGGGATTTGGCGCCAGCGCGCCGTATCGAAATCAACCGCAGGTGTCGGCCAAACGGCCAAGGCGTAACGCAATTTCAGGCAATGTGAATTTTGCGACAAATTTGCAACATTACCGGCGCAAACCGTATTTTAACCATATCGGGTTGAAATTTCGCCACCTTCTCCATCTTGGTGAGGGGGACATTGCGCGGACGGCATCCCCAGCCCGATCCGACGGAGGTTGAAGAATGAAATTTTCGAAAACCGGCCCGCTGGCCGTATCGTTGGCCGTGCTCGTTGCGAGCGGCTGTTCAACCTCACGGTTCACATCGATGGACGAGCAGCAGCCGGCGCCGCTGGAAGCTGCGCCCGCCGGCAAGGTGACTGCAAACCAGCTGCCGCCACCGGCGACACCCGGCCCGGCCGACCCGTCGAAATTTCCGACCGCGCCGCAGAACACGCAGGTCGCCTCGCTGCCGCCCGACGGGACCGCGCCGGCCGGTGCGGCCGACCTGACCGCGTCCAGCGTCGCCGGTGTTTGGAAGGCAAGCGTGTCCGGCCAGAGCTGTCAGGTGGCGACGCCGCAGACCAAATTCGGGTCGGGCTACCGCGCCGGACCGCTGCATTGCCCGGCGCCGCTCGATGGCATCAAATCCTGGAACGTCGCCGGCAAGCAACTGACGCTCTACGACGAGAATGGCGGCACGCTGGCACGGCTTTATTCCTCAGGCGGCGAGAAATTCGACGGCCAGACTTCCAACGGCCTGCCGATCTCGCTTACAAGGTAAGAAAACGGCCCTCATTGTTACGCAATTCCGGACGGAAAACCGTTACACACTTTTCTTGGAATTGCTCTCTTTTGTTTTTTACGCAATTCCGGACAGAAAACCGCTGCACACTTTTCTTGGAATTGCTCCGGAACGACGTGACCAATGCATCTGCGTGACGGCCTCCAGACTCATGCGACCGTCAAGCAGCGCTATGACCATCTGGTCGAGACGGGCGCCATCGGGCGCGATCCGGCGCAGGAGCGGATCGCCGCTGCGCTCGACCGGCTGATCGAAGAGATATCGGCAAAGCGGCTGGCGCAGAAATCAAGCGCGCTGGGGTGGTTGTTCGCCCGCAAGCGCGAGGTGCACGAGGCGGTCAAGGGCCTTTATATCCATGGCGGCGTCGGCCGCGGCAAGACCATGCTGATGGACATGTTTTTCGAGCTGCTGCCGGTGCGGCGCAAGCGCCGGGTGCATTTCAACGACTTCATGGCCGACGTGCAGGACCGCATCCAGAAGCACCGACAGGCTCGCAAGAACGGCACGGCCAAGGAGGACGATCCGATCCCGCCGGTGGCGCGCGCGCTGGCCGAGGAAGCCTGGGTGCTATGCTTCGACGAGTTCTCCGTCACCGACATCGCCGATGCGATGATCCTGTCAAGGTTGTTTTCGGCGTTGTTTGCCAATGGCGTGGTGCTGGTTGCCACTTCCAATGTCGCGCCGCAGGATCTCTACCGCGACGGCCTGAACCGTCAGTTGTTTTTGCCGTTTGTCGCTATCCTGGAGCGCCACGCGCAGGTGCTGGCGCTGGACGCCGATAAAGACTACCGCCTCGACAAGCTCAGCCGCATGCCGGTCTACATCACCGCGGCCGATGCCGCCGCCGACCATGCGCTCGACGACGCGTGGGCGGTGATGACGCATGGCAGGCCGACGGCCGAGACGATGCTGACGGTGAAGGGCCGGCACGTCGTGGTGCCGCGTTCTGCCGGCGAGGCGGCGCGGTTTTCCTTCGCCGATCTCTGCGAGAGGCCGCTCGGCGCCCGCGACTATCTTGCCATTGCCAGCCGTTTCTCGACCATTTTCATCGACCGTGTGCCGGTGCTCGGCGAAGGCAAGCGCAACGAAGCCAAGCGCTTCATCCTGCTGGTCGATACGCTCTACGATCATCATGTACGGCTGGTGCTGAGCGCCGCGGCACCGCCGGCGCAGCTCTATACGGCCAAGCGCGGCAACGAAGTCTTCGAGTTCGAGCGCACCGCATCGCGGCTGATCGAGATGCAGAGCCACGACTGGCTGGAGAACTGGGCGGAGAGGCAGGGGGCGCAGGGATCATCGACCGAGGCACGGCAGGCTCAGGCGTGAGGGATAGTACAGAAGGGGTCGCTGCCGCCGGCTATAACCGATAAACATACATGACGAACCCCTCCGCCGGTCCATGCGGCTCTTTTCGCGACTCGTAAAGTGCGCGAGCAGCAACATTGTCCGGGTCGGTGCCGACCCACGCCTCCTCACAGCCATGCTCGCGACCGCGTGCCAGCATGGCGCCGAGCATCCTCGTCGCAATGCCTAGGCGTTGAAAGGCCGGCGCCACGCCGACCTCGTCTATGTAGAGTTCGCTCACCTTGTCCGGGTGGCGGTGGATGACGGCTGCGCATTGGCCAACGACGATGCCGTCGGCGAGGTTCACGACCATGAAATGACCGGGCCCCGCGAGATAGGCGGAGAGCCGATCCGGCCTGACCGGCTCGTCGAAGACTTCGTCGGCAACCCGCATCACAAGGGCGTCATCGCCAGGAAACGGCCTTCTGATTTCCACTGCCATTGTGTAGAATTCCTCTAGTCGGCTTCAGAATTTTGACATTTACGTAATTCCCATTGTTTCTAACCGATTGAAATTACTCACTCCAAAATAATCGTTTGAATTTTTGTGCGGCCGGGGCTATTTCGTGCGGCGAATTTCGCGGTTCCGCAGCATTCCGGCCTCTTCCTCCGACGCCGTCATCAAATCGTCAAGGATTTGGGCGCCGTCATAGTCAAAGGGAAAACATCCTGACATGGCACGCAACAAGATAGCGCTCATCGGCTCGGGCATGATCGGCGGCACCCTCGCCCACATGGTCGGCCTCAAGGATCTCGGCGACGTCGTGCTGTTCGATATCGCCGAAGGCATCCCCCAAGGCAAGGGACTGGACATCGCGCAGTCGTCGCCGGTCGATGGGTTCGACTCGAGGCTGACCGGCGTCAACGACTATGCCGGCATCGAGGGCGCCGATGTCTGCATCGTCACCGCCGGCGTGCCGCGTAAGCCCGGCATGAGCCGCGACGATCTTCTAGGCATCAATCTGAAGGTGATGGAGCAGGTCGGCGCCGGCCTCAAGAAATACGCGCCGAAAGCCTTCGTCATCTGCATCACCAATCCGCTCGACGCCATGGTCTGGGCGCTGCAGAAGTTTTCCGGCCTGCCCAAGAGCCATGTCGTCGGCATGGCCGGCGTGCTCGACAGTTCGCGCTTTCGTTATTTCCTGGCCGAGGAATTCAAGGTCTCGGTCGAGGACGTCACCGCCTTCGTGCTCGGCGGCCATGGCGATTCCATGGTGCCGATGATCCGCTATTCGACGGTTGCCGGCATCCCGCTGCCCGACCTCATCAAGATGGGCTGGACCTCGAAAGAGCGGCTCGACCAGATCGTGCAACGCACCCGCGACGGCGGCGCCGAGATCGTCGGCCTGCTCAAGACCGGCTCTGCCTTTTATGCGCCGGCCGCCTCGGCCATCGCCATGGCCGAAGCCTATCTCAAGGACAAGAAGCGGGTGCTGCCCTGTGCGGCGTACCTCTCCGGCCAATATGGCGTCAAGAACACCTATGTCGGCGTTCCCGTGGTAATCGGCGCCGGCGGCGTCGAGCGGATCATCGAGATCGAGCTCGCGAAGAGCGAGCAGAAGATGTTCGACAATTCGGTCGCGGCGGTGCAGGGCCTGTGCGACGCCTGCGTCAAGATCGCTCCGCATCTCGCGGCCAAGTAAGCCGGTAACCAAGCCCGCCAAGCAAGCTGGAGACATAGCGCATGAACATCCATGAATATCAGGGCAAGGCGCTGCTGAAAGGCTTTGGCGCACCCGTGGCCGAGGGCGTGCCGGTGTTCAAGGCGAGCGAGGCGGAAGCTGCCGCCAAGGCGCTGCCCGGCCCACTCTATGTGGTCAAGAGCCAGATCCATGCCGGCGGCCGCGGCAAGGGCAAGTTCAGGGAGCTCGGGCCCGATGCCAAGGGCGGCGTCAGGCTGGCGAAGTCGGTGGCCGAGGTCGTCGCCAACGCCGAGGAGATGCTCGGCCATACGCTGGTCACCAAGCAGACCGGCCCGGCCGGCAAGCAGGTCAACCGGCTCTATATCGAGGACGGCGCCGACATCGAGCGCGAGCTCTATCTGTCGATCCTGGTCGACCGCTCGGTCGGGCGCGTCGCCTTCGTCGTCTCGACCGAGGGCGGCATGGACATCGAGGCGGTCGCCCACGACACGCCGGAAAAGATCATCACCGTCGCCATCGACCCGGAAAAGGGCGTGACTGCGGACGATGTGAGGAAGCTCAACGCGGCGCTGAAGCTCGACGGCGACGCCGCCAAGGATGGCGCGACGCTGTTCCCCATCCTCTACAAGGCGTTTGTCGAGAAGGACATGAGCCTGCTCGAGGTCAACCCTTTGATCGTCATGAGGAGCGGCCGGCTGCGCGTTCTCGACGCCAAAGTGTCGTTCGACAACAATGCGCTGTTTCGCCACCCGGACGTGCTCGAATTGCGCGACACCACCGAAGAGGACGAGAAGGAGATCGAGGCGTCGAAATACGACCTCGCCTATGTCGCGCTCGACGGCAATATCGGCTGCATGGTCAACGGCGCCGGCCTCGCCATGGCAACGATGGACATCATCAAGCTTTATGGCGCCGAGCCCGCCAACTTCCTCGATGTCGGCGGCGGCGCGTCGAAAGAAAAGGTGACGGCGGCGTTCAAGATCATCACCAAGGATCCGGCGGTCAAAGGCATTCTGATCAACATCTTCGGCGGCATCATGAAATGCGACATCATCGCCGAGGGCGTCATCGCAGCAGTCAAGGAGGTCGGCCTGCAGGTGCCGCTGGTGGTGCGGCTGGAAGGCACCAATGCCGAGCTCGGCAAGAAGATCATCAACGACAGCGGGCTAAACGTGGTGTCGGCCGATGACCTCGATGACGCAGCCAAGAAGATTGTCGCGGCGGTGAAGGGCTGAGCATTTGGAAAACGCTCCGTTTGCCCATCCAATATGGTCAATATTTATGATTGCCATGGGTATCGGCGGACTGTGGGCCTTTCCCGAGCGGAGAAAGATGTCGGAAAAGATGCGCCGCCACACCTCGTTCAGAATTGTTCTTCCAAGATCGCTTGACCTTGGGGTGCATCTTGGCGTGAGCGTCATTCTCTTCTTGGTGGGCCTCCTGTTGCTGTTTCGGATTATCCAGTGAGAACAGAGCGAGTCAGAGGTCGATAGGCGATGCCTCCGCACAAGATAAACCTCGTCGAGGCGGCGGATCAGAAGATCAAGAAGGTCTTCGATCCGCATATCGCCGGCGACGTGAACGACAGCCAGGTCAAGATCGCCAAGTTCGGCGATGTCTTCGACTGGCACGCGCATGACAATGAAGACGAAGCATTCCTGGTGCTGCGCGGCCGCATCGCCATCGATTTCCGCGACGGCACGGTTGAGCTTGGCAGCGGCGAGTTCATCGTTGTGCCGCGCGCCGTCGAGCACCGTCCGCGCTCACTGAGCGAGGAGCCTGTCGTGCTGATGTTCGAGCCGGCGACGACGCTCAACACCGGCAACGCTAAGAGCGACCTCACCGTCGCCGATCTCAAGCGGCTCTGACCATGAACGCTGCGCCCTTCTCCTCACTCTCGGCCGATCACCAGCGCCTGCGGGCGCTGGTCGGAGCGTGGCGCGGCGAGGAAGAGGTGTCGGCCACGAAATGGGCCGATGCCGGAACAGCGAGTTCGGAAATACTGGCAGAGGCACAGTTCGGCGGCCTGTTCGTAGTGCAGCGCTATCGCCAGCGCCGCGACGGCACGGTTTCGTTCGGCGCGTACAGCGTGTTCGGCTTCGACCAGCAAAACAAAATCGTCACCATGCACCAGTTCGATTCGATGGGTTTCGTGCCGATGTCGCCGGCCAAAGGCAGCTGGAACGGCACGGAGCTGGTTCTGGAGCGGTCGTCGCAGCGCGGCTCCGCGCATGTGACTTATATTTTCGACAATGCCGATGCCTTCCGCATGCGACTGCATTTCAAACCTGCCGGCGGCGATGGCTGGCAAGACATGGTGAGCGGCGTCTATCGGCGCGTCTCGCCTTCCTCGATCAACGGTTTTTAGAAAAGGGCTCCGATGTCCATTCTCGTCGACAAGAACACCAAGGTGCTGGTGCAGGGCCTGACCGGCAAGACCGGCACGTTTCACACTGAACAGGCGCTCGCCTATCACGGCACAAAGATGGTCGGCGGCATCCACCCCAAGAAGGGCGGCGAAACCTGGACCGGCGCCAAGGGCGAGACGCTTCCGATCTTCGCCACCGTAGCCGAAGGCAAGGCCAGGACCGGCGCCAACGCTTCGGTCGTCTACGTGCCGCCGGCGGGTGCTGCCGAAGCGATCCTGGAAGCGATCGAGGCCGAGATCCCGCTGATCGTCTGCATCACCGAGGGCATACCGGTGATGGACATGATCAAGGTCAAGGCGAGGCTCGACCGTTCGACGTCGCGGCTGATCGGGCCGAACTGCCCCGGCGTGCTGACCCCCGACGAATGCAAGATAGGCATCATGCCCGGCAACATCTTCCGCAAGGGCTCGGTCGGCGTTGTTTCCCGCTCGGGAACGCTTACCTATGAGGCGGTGTTCCAGACCACCAATGTCGGCCTCGGCCAGACCACCGCCGTCGGCATCGGCGGCGACCCGGTCAAAGGCACGGAGTTCATCGACGTGCTGGAGATGTTCCTCGCCGACGACGAGACCAAGTCGATCATCATGATCGGTGAAATCGGCGGTTCGGCCGAGGAAGACGCCGCGCAATTCCTCAAGGACGAGGCAAAGCGCGGCCGCAGCAAGCCGATGGCCGGCTTCATCGCCGGGCGCACCGCGCCGGCGGGCCGCACCATGGGCCATGCGGGCGCGGTCATCTCCGGCGGCAAGGGCGGCGCGGAAGACAAGATCGCGGCGATGGAATCGGCCGGCATCAAGGTTTCGCCGTCGCCGGCCCGGCTCGGCACGACGCTGGTCGAGGCGATCAAGGGTTAGGGGAGTAAGGGAGTGCGGGAATAGGGGAGTAGGGAACAAGACGAGGGCATTTGCCCTACTCCCTTACTCCCCTATTCCCTTACTCCCCTCCAACAAAGGAGACGAAGCAAAGGCTTCGACAGTGACATGGCAAGACAAGATCAGGCCAACGACCAATTTTCGCTTACCTCTTTCCTCTATGGCGGCAATGCCGATTACATCGACGCGCTCTATGCCGCCTATGAGGACGATCCCGCGTCGGTCGATCCCGAATGGCAGGACTTCTTCGCGGCGCTGAAGGATGACGCCGGCGACGTGCGCAGGAACGCCAAGGGCGCCTCTTGGGCCAAGCCCTCCTGGCCGATGCAGGCCAATGGCGAGCTGGTCTCGGCGCTGGACGGCAATTGGGGCCTGGTCGAAAAGCACATCGAAAAAAAGGTCAAGGACAGGGCGGTCGGCAACGGCGCAGCGCTTTCCGACGCCGACGTGCATCAGGCGACGCGCGATTCCGTCCGCGCCATCATGATGATCCGCGCCTTCCGCATGCGCGGCCATTTGCACGCCAATCTCGATCCGCTGGGCATTGCCAAGCCGCTCGAGGATTATAACGAGCTGTCGCCGGAGAATTACGGCTTCACCGAAGCCGATTACGACCGGCCGATCTTCCTCGACAATGTGCTCGGGCTGGAATTCGGCACCATCCGGCAGATGCTCGATATCCTGACCCGGACCTATTGCTCGACGCTCGGCGTCGAATTCATGCATATTTCCGATCCCGAGGAGAAGGCCTGGATCCAGGCGCGCATCGAGGGCACCGACAAGGAGATCTCCTTCACCGCCGCCGGCAAGAAGGCGATCCTGCAGAAGCTTGTCGAGGCGGAAGGCTTCGAGCAATTCATCGATGTCAAGTACAAGGGCACCAAGCGCTTCGGCCTCGATGGCGGCGAGTCGCTGATCCCGGCGCTGGAGCAGATCATCAAGCGCGGCGGCCAGCTCGGCATGAAGGAGATCGTGCTCGGCATGGCGCATCGCGGCCGGCTGAACGTGCTGTCGCAGGTGATGGCCAAGCCGCACCGCGCCATTTTCCATGAGTTCAAGGGCGGCTCCGCCGCGCCCGACGAGGTCGAGGGCTCGGGCGACGTGAAGTACCATCTCGGTGCCTCGTCGGATCGCGAGTTCGACGGCAACAAGGTGCATCTGTCGCTGACCGCCAATCCCTCGCATCTGGAAATCGTCGACCCGGTGGTGATGGGCAAGGCGCGCGCCAAACAGGACTATCTGTTCGGCCGCAGCCGCGAGGAGATCGTGCCGCTGGAAGAGCGTGCTAAGGTGCTGCCCTTGCTGCTGCATGGCGACGCCGCCTTTGCCGGCCAGGGCGTGATTGCCGAAATCCTCGGCCTGTCGGGCCTGCGCGGCCACCGCGTCGCCGGCACGCTGCATTTCATCATCAACAACCAGATCGGCTTCACCACCAACCCGCGCTTCTCGCGCTCGTCGCCCTATCCGTCCGACGTGGCCAAGATGATCGAGGCGCCGATCTTCCACGTCAATGGCGACGATCCGGAAGCCGTGGTCCATGCGACCAAGGTGGCGATCGAATTCCGCATGAAGTTCCACAAGCCTGTCGTGGTGGACATGTTCTGCTACCGCCGCTTCGGCCACAATGAGGGCGACGAGCCCGCCTTCACCCAACCGATCATGTATCGCAAGATCCGCAACCAGAAGACGACGGTGCAGATCTATGCCGACCGGCTGATTTCCGAAGGCCACATCACCCAGGCCGAGTTCGAAAAGATGAAGGCCGATTGGCGGGCGCATCTCGAGCAGGAATTCGAGGTGGGCCAGCATTACAAGCCGAACAAGGCGGACTGGCTGGACGGCGCGTGGTCCGGCCTGCGCTCGGCCGACAACCAGGACGAACAGCGGCGCGGCAAGACCGCCGTGCCGGTCAAGATGCTGAAGGAGATCGGCAAGAAACTGACCGAGGTGCCGAAGGATTTCGAGGCGCACAGGACGATCATCCGCTTCCTCGACAACCGCCGCCAGGCGATCGAGTCCGGCGAAGGCATCGACTGGTCGACGGCCGAGGCGCTGGCCTTCGGCGCCATCCTGCTCGACGGCAATCCGATCCGGCTGTCCGGACAGGATTCGGAGCGCGGCACCTTCTCGCAGCGCCATTCCGTGCTCTACGACCAGCGCGACGAGACACGCTACATTCCGCTCAACAATCTGTCGGCTGCGCAGGCCGGCTTCGAGGTCATCAACTCGATGCTGTCGGAAGAGGCCGTGCTCGGCTTCGAATATGGCTACTCGCTGGCCGAGCCGAAGGCGCTGACGCTGTGGGAAGCGCAGTTCGGCGACTTCGCCAACGGCGCCCAGGTGGTGTTCGACCAGTTCATCTCGTCGGGCGAGCGCAAATGGCTCAGAATGTCGGGCCTCGTCTGCCTGCTGCCGCATGGCTATGAAGGCCAGGGGCCGGAGCATTCGTCGGCCCGGCTCGAGCGCTTCCTGCAGCTTTGTGCCGAAGACAACATGCAGGTCGCCAACGTCACGACGCCGGCCAATTACTTCCACATCTTGCGCCGGCAATTGAAGCGGGACTTCCGTAAGCCGCTGATCCTGATGACGCCGAAGTCGCTGCTGCGCCACAAGCGGGCGGTATCGACGCTGCCGGAAATGTCGGGCGAAAGCGCCTTTCACCGGCTGTTGTGGGACGACGCGCAGCTGCTGTCAGGCCAGGCCATCAAGCTCACCAAGGATTCGAAAATCCGCCGTGTCGTGCTCTGTTCGGGCAAGGTCTATTACGACCTCTACGAAGAGCGCGAGAAGCGCGGCATCAACGACATCTATTTGCTGCGCGTCGAGCAGCTCTATCCGTTCCCGGCCAAGGCGCTGATCACCGAACTGTCGCGCTTTCGCAATGCCGAGATGGTGTGGTGCCAGGAGGAGCCCAAGAACATGGGCGCATGGTCGTTCATCGACCCGTATCTCGAATGGGTGCTGGCGCATATCGACGCCAAGCATCAGCGGGTGCGCTATACAGGCCGGCCAGCCGCCGCCTCGCCGGCGACCGGATTGATGTCGAAGCATCTCGCCCAGCTTGCCGCCTTGCTCGACGACGCGCTTGGTGAATAGAACAGAACCGAAAGAAACGGACAGGCACAATGGCAACCGAAATCCGCGTCCCGACACTTGGTGAATCCGTCACCGAGGCGACCATCGGCAAATGGTTCAAGAAGGTCGGCGACGCGATCGCCGCCGATGAGCCGCTGGTTGAGCTCGAAACCGACAAGGTGACGGTGGAAGTGCCGGCCGCCGCCGCGGGCACGCTCGCCGAGATCGCCGTCAAGGAAGGCGAGACGGTCGGCGTCGGCGCACTGCTCGGCACGATTTCGGCGGGCGCCGGCGCGGCAGCCAATGCCGCCGCCGCTCCGGCGGACAAACAGGATGCGGTATCGCAGGCTTCGGCTCCCACCGCAGCCTCGAGCGTCAAGCAGGCCGCTGCCGAGACGGCCAAGATCGCCGGCGACGCCGGCGCGATCGAGACGCGCACAATGCCGCCGGCGCCGTCGGCGGCAAAGCTGCTGGCCGAGCACAATCTCGCGGTCGACCAGGTATCGGGCTCGGGCAAGCGCGGCCAGGTGCTGAAAGGCGACGTGCTCGACCTTATCGCCAGGGGCGCGCCGTCGCAGCCGGCCGAAATGCCGAAGGCAGCGCCTGTACCGGCACCCGTTGCCGCGCGCGCGCCGTCCCCGGCCGACGATGCGTCGCGCGAGGAGCGCGTGCGCATGACCAAGCTGCGCCAGACCATCGCGCGCCGCCTCAAGGAAGCGCAATCGACCGCCGCCATGCTGACCACCTTCAACGAGGTCGACATGAGCGCGGTGATGGCGCTGAGGGGCAAATACAAGGACGTGTTCGAGAAGAAGCACGGCGTGAAGCTCGGCTTCATGGGCTTCTTCACCAAGGCCGTCACCCATGCGCTGAAAGAGATCCCGTCGGTCAATGCCGAGATCGACGGCACCGACATCATCTTCAAGAACTACGCTCATATCGGCGTTGCCGTCGGTACAGAGAAAGGCCTTGTCGTGCCGGTTGTGCGCAATGCCGACCAGATGTCCATCGCCGAAATCGAGAAGGACATCGGCAGGCTGGGGCTTGCGGCGCGCGACGGCAAGCTCTCCGTCGCCGATATGCAAGGCGGCACGTTCACGATTTCCAACGGTGGTGTTTACGGGTCGCTGATGTCGACGCCGATCCTCAATGCGCCGCAGTCGGGCATTTTGGGCATGCACAAGATCCAGGAGCGGCCAGTGGTGGTCGGCGGCCAGATCGTCATCCGGCCGATGATGTATCTGGCGCTGTCCTACGACCACCGCATCGTCGACGGCAAGGAAGCGGTGACCTTCCTGGTGCGGGTCAAGGAAAGCCTGGAGGATCCTGAGCGGCTGGTGCTCGACCTCTAGGGGCGGCCGACGTGAGCCGGAGCATGGATCTGCGCCGCCGGATGAGTTCGTCTCGTTTCCGGTCCGGTTTGTTTGTCACAATCTGCGCAGTCGGCGTGCAGACGGTCTCCGCCGCGCACGCCGCCTGCCCGCTCGAGCTCGCCGTCTATGGCGATCCTGAAAACGCCGCCGAGATCGATTTCAGGCCGACCGGCGAGTCGGCCGCCGTCACCAACAGCTTCAAGATGGTGCTCGACAAGGGCGTCGTGCTCGACGGCATCGTCATGTGGACCGAGAGCGCGGCGCGGCCGCATGGCTCGCTGATGTACAAATGCCCGGCCGGCGACGTCACCGGCGACGAGCTCGCCGCCTGCACCGTGTGGGAGGGCGTCATCTACACTGCCGACGACCAGGGCAATATCGCGTTGCTGCCGGGCGAAGGAAAGGATGCGCCGAAGAAGCTGATCCTGCCCGATCTGGGAGCGTCGTTGCAGATGTCGGCGGCCTACGGCGCCAACGGCTTTTCCAAGGTGCCCTGGGACGTCTTTGCCCTGAAAGGATGTCAGGAATGAGCGCGAGCGGAAAGATCCTGCTGGTGACCGGCGGCAGCCGCGGCATCGGCGCCGCTACATGCAGGCTTGCCGCCAGGGCCGGCTATCGTATTGCGGTCAATTACATGTCGAATGCAAAAGCCGCCGAAACGGTGGTCGCCGACATCGAGGCTGCTGGCGGAGAAGCCTTTGCGGTCAAGGGCGATGTCGGCAGCGAGACGGACGTGTTGGCCATGTTCGAGGCTGTCGATGCCCGTTTCGGTCGGCTCGACGCGCTCGTCAACAATGCCGGCGTGGTCGACCAGAGCGCGCGCGTCGACGAGCTGAGCGCTGCGAGGCTGGAGCGCATGATGCGCATCAATGTGATCGCGCCGATGCTTTGCGCCCGCGAGGCGGTGAAGCGGATGTCGACCAGGCATGGCGGCAAGGGTGGTGCCATCGCCAATGTTTCTTCGATCGCGGCAAGGCTTGGCGGGCCGGGTCAATATGTCGACTACGCCGCCTCCAAGGGCGCGGTCGATTCCTTCACCATCGGGCTTGCGCGCGAAGTGGCCGGCGAAGGCATTCGTGTCAACGCGGTCAGCCCGGGCATCATCGACACCGAAATTCATGCCTCCGGCGGGCAGCCGGACCGCGTCGAGAGAATGCGCAAGGTGGTGCCCATGCAGCGCGTCGGCACCGCCGAGGAAGTCGCAGCCGCAATTCTCTGGCTGCTGTCGGACGAGGCGTCCTACGCAACCGGCGCCAATCTGGAAATCGGCGGCGGCCGCTAAAGCAAAAGGGACAGTATCATGGCCTATGACGTCGTTATCATCGGATCGGGACCAGGCGGCTATGTCTGCGCCATCAAGGCGGCGCAGCTCGGTCTGAAGACGGCGGTGGTCGAAAAGAACCCGACCTTCGGCGGTACCTGCCTCAACATCGGCTGCATCCCGTCAAAGGCGCTGCTGCATGCCTCCGAGATGTTTGCCGAGGCCGGCCATTCCTTCGAGGCGCTCGGCGTCGAGATCGGCGCGCCCAAGCTCAACCTTGGGAAGATGATGGCACACAAGGATGCGACGGTGACGGCCAACGTCAATGGCGTCGCCTTCCTGTTCAAGAAGAACAAGATCGACAGTTTTCGTGGCACCGGCAAGGTGGTTGCGGCCGGCAAGGTGTCGGTGACCTCCGATGACGGCAAGGTCGAGGAGATCGAGACCAAGAACATCGTCATCGCCACCGGCTCCGACGTCGCCGGCATTCCCGGCGTCAAGGTCGATTTCGATGAGAAGGTGATCGTCTCGTCGACCGGCGCGCTGTCGCTGGACAAGGTGCCGGGCCATCTGGTGGTGGTCGGCGGTGGTGTCATCGGTCTGGAGCTCGGCTCGGTATGGGCGCGGCTCGGCGCCAAGGTCACCGTGGTCGAGTTCCTCGACACCATCCTGGGCGGCATGGATGGCGAGGTCTCCAAGCAGTTCCAGCGCCTGCTGTCGAAGCAGGGCTTTGAATTCAGGCTGAGCGCCAAGGTGACCGGCGTCGCCAAGGCAAAGAAGGGGGCGACGGTTACCTTCGAGCCGGTCAAGGGCGGAGCAGCTGAGACGATCGAGGCGGACGCGGTGCTCATTGCGACGGGACGACGGGCCTATTCGGACGCTCTCGGGCTGAAGGAGGCCGGCGTCGACGTCGACGAGCGCGGCCGGGTCAAGACCGACGGCCATCTCAGGACCAACGTGCCCGGCATCTACGCCATCGGCGATGTCATCGCCGGGCCGATGCTTGCCCACAAGGCCGAAGACGAGGGCGTGGCGGTGGCCGAGACCATCGCCGGCCAGGCCGGTCATGTGAACTATGACGTGATTCCGAGCGTCGTCTACACCACGCCGGAAATCGCCACGATCGGCAAGACCGAAGAAGAATTGAAGAAGGCCGGCATCGACTACAAGGCCGGAAAATTCCCGTTCAGCGCCAATGGCCGCGCGCGCGCCATGCTGCACACCGACGGCTTTGTGAAAATCCTTGCCGACAAGGCCAGCGACCGTGTACTCGGCGTCCACATCGTCGGCTTCGGCGCCGGCGAGATGATCCACGAGGCGGCCGTGCTGATGGAATTTGGCGGCTCGTCGGAAGACCTAGCCCGCACCTGTCACGCCCATCCAACAATGTCGGAAGCGGTAAAGGAGGCGGCATTGGCGACGTTCTTCAAGCCGATCCATATCTGAGCGGTTGAATCGCAGGCGACGGTGGCGATTGGCGAAATAGCCAATCTCCCCCAAGTGGCCCCAACTGGGGAGATGTCCGGCAGGACAGAGAGGGGCGCGAAGGATCACCACAGACGGCTTCCATTCTCAACCGCAGATGGATTCCAGGGTCTCCGCGATGTCGCTTCGCTCCTGCTCCGCGCTGGATGACGAAGATGAAGTTGGCCCATGGCTAATCGCAGCTCAGAGCATCGACGGCTGCTCTCAAAAAAACGGCCCGCCTTTCAGCGGACCGTTCATATATTAAATCAGCAGTCTGATCACTGAGCCGGTGCCGGCGCTGGTGCTGGTGCCGGGGCCGGGGCCGGGGCGGGCGCAGGGGCCGGAGCCGGAGCCGGAGCGGGTGTTGCCGGAGCTGGCGCAGGAGCTGGTTCGGCTGGTTTCATCGGCTCGGCCGGCGCTGGGGCGGGAGCCGGTGTGCTGGCTGCGGGCGGTTCGGCAGGCGCAGGTGCCTCGCTACGTCTTCCAAAAACATAATAGGCGACAATTGCCAGGATAACGACGACCAGCGCAATCAGCCAGCCGCTGCCGCCGCCGCTTGGCCGTGCGGAGCCCGGCGAGGTGAATGGGTCGTTCGGATTGGGTGTGTTCGCCATAAAAGTGTCCTCCGTGGATGAAAAACATCAAGTAATAGCCATCAACGTACAATCGTTGAATCGGTTTCACATTAGGCGTTGAAAACGCCGAAAACAGGGCAATTCTGATCCGGAATCGCTCGCAGGCATGCATTTCCACCGCAAAATGGGTTCGATCGAGCCAAACCGAACCTTTTTCGGTTTCTTGGCACGAAGCGCGGCTGGTCCGCCGGCGCGCCACGCGTAAGGGCTGATCCCGCCTCGGCAATGATTCGGTGTGCAACTCCGCCGTGTCGTTCAGTTGACGGCGGTCACCGTATAGCCGGTCTTGCGGAAACCCTCGACCAAGCCTTGCGCTCCGGGAAGGTGCATGGTGCCGACCGCCATGAAGACATTGCCGTGGGCGAGGATCGGCGCTGCACGATCGACCATCACCTTGTTGCGGCTGGTGATCATGGTCTGCTCGAATTCGGCGTAACCCGATTGGTCGTCGACCTGTTCGGGGACGACAGCCCGAAACAGCGGTACATACATGCCAGTGTCGCCACGCCGGTAAAGCACGATCATGGTTTCGTTGACGTCGTTCACCTTGTCGCCAAGCTTCAGCGTATCGACCAGCCCCTTCAGGTGAAAGGCGATCGGCAGCGAAGCCATGGCGCGCAGCTGGTCGGCGATTGTCTCCAGCCCCTCGACCGATTTGCCCGAAGCCTCGGCGTCCTTGGCAAGCTTGACGTCGAGCACCGGCGCACCGCCAGCCTGGCGGGCTACTTCGCATGCAGGTAGCGCCACCATCGCCGACAGCAACCAGGGTTTCATCTTGGCGACGGTCGCTGGCGGGATGCCACGCGCATCGAGCGCCTTGTTGACCACCGCCGCATCCTCCGGCGACAGCAGCGACGAAAGCGTCGTCTTGTCGGTGAACATCATCAGATCCGGCTCTTTCAGCATTGCTGCCATCATCTTCTGCTTGTCGAGCACTTCGGTGGTCTCGATGATGACGGTGCCAGCCGCATCGAATGCCTTCTGCGCGGCGGGTGGCAGCGTGGTGACGCGCGGGTCGGTAACGTGCATGGTGCCGAACAGGAAGGACGGTTTTTCGCCCGATTTTTCGAGCTTCCACAGCAGGCCCTTGCCGTTCGGCGTCGCTGCCGCCTCCGCCTCGATCTTGCGGTAGGCAGCCGGGTCGTCCTTTTGCAGCGCGCTCAGCATATCGCTACCGGTGCAGGCCGAAGTCTCGGCGCGTGCCTTGCCCGCCGCGAGCAGCGCGACGATGAGGAAAGAGAGGAAAAACAGGGCGTTCAGCGCGACGAGCAGCTTCAGCGACACATGGGTCGCGCGGTCGGCGATGGCGATGAGGCG
Organism: Mesorhizobium sp. M0601; assembly: GCF_040320845.1. Taxonomy (NCBI): domain Bacteria; kingdom Pseudomonadati; phylum Pseudomonadota; class Alphaproteobacteria; order Hyphomicrobiales; family Phyllobacteriaceae; genus Mesorhizobium; species Mesorhizobium sp. M0601. The sequence goes on along the minus strand of NZ_JAMYQK010000030.1, from coordinate 16,824 downwards.
TTTCATGCTGCGGTTCTAGGCGCAAAAAGCGGCAAAACGGTTAACCGGCGCATCAAAATTGTTGCGAGATGGCCACCGACACATGCATCGATCACGCACGAGGATGAGCTGCTTCGTAAATCTCGAGCAGCCTGGCGGTGTCGACGCCGGTGTATATCTGGGTTGTCGACAGGCTGGCGTGGCCGAGCAACTCCTGGATGGTGCGCAGGTCGCCGCCGCGCCCTAGCAGATGCGTGGCGAAGGAATGGCGCAGCGCATGCGGCGTCGCCGTGTCGGGCAGGTTGAGCGCCGAGCGCAGCTTGGCCATGTCGCGCTGGACGATTGCCGGGTTGAGTGGGCCGCCGCGGGCACCGCGAAACAGCAGGCCCTTGGGATCGAGATGCCAGGGACACAAGCGGCGGTATTCGGCAATCGCCCGCAGCGCCACCGGCAGCACCGGCACCAGCCGGGTCTTGCCACCCTTGCCGGTGACGCGCAGCACGGTATCACCAGGTGAGGAAAGATCGGCGCCCGACAGGCCGAGCGCCTCGGAAATCCGCAAACCGGACCCATAGAGCAGGGTCAGCACGGCGGCGTTGCGCGCGGCAATCCACGGCTCCTCCGCCAGTTGGCCTTCCACCGAGACGACGTGTTTTGCATCGCTTGCGGTCAGCGGCTTGGGCAGCGATTTCGGCTGCCGCGGCGCGCGCAAGGCTGTCGCACCTGCCGCATTGGCGAGGCCGCGCCTTTCCAGGAAACGCAACAGCGAGCGGATGCCGGCCAGCCCGCGCCCGAGCGTACGGGCGCCGGCGCCCTCGGCACGGCGGGCAGCGAGAAAGCCGCGCAAATCGGCGGGGCGCAGATCGGCGATGTCGGAAATGCCGGGCGAGCCGCCGCAATGGCCGGTCAGGAAATGCAGGAACTGGCGTGTGTCGCGCTCATAAGCCTCGACGGTTTCGGGCGACAGCCGGCGTTCGCGCGCCAGCATCTTCAGCCAGGCCTCGCGCGCCGCCTGCAGGTCGGGTTTTGCCGATATGAGGAATTCCTGCATTGCACTCTTCCAGTTCCCCGCCATCTTCCGGCACGCGGGTTAGGAAGCGGTGAAGAGCGGCGTCATTGAAATGACGACGGGCTGGGGTTAGAGCAAGGCAAAGGATTTTCCGCAGATGAGCAAGCCGCAAAACCCCGTCCAGATGGCCGTGATCGGTGCCGCGCACGGCATCAAGGGCGAATTGCGCGTCAAGAGCTTTACCGGCGACCCGCTGGCGCTGGCCGATTACGGTCCCCTCTACGCCAGGGACGGCCGCGCCTTCCAGATCGTTGACATCAGGCCCGCCAACACCGTGGTGGTGGTGCGCTTCAAAGGCGTCAACGACCGCAATGCCGCCGAGGCGCTGGCCGGCACCGAATTGTTCGTCGATCGTTCGGTGTTGCCCGATGAGGGCGAAGAGGATGAATTCTACCATGCCGACCTCGTCGGACTGGAGGTCAAGGACGACACCGGTGCGGTCGTCGGCAAGGTCGTCGCCGTGCACAATTTCGGCGGCGGCGACATTCTCGACGTGACGCTGGCGGGGCGCAAGGGCGTGCTCATCCCGTTCACGCAGGCCGCCGTTCCGGAAGTGTCGATCGCCGGCGGCTTTGTCCGCGTTGATCCAGCCGCCGCAGGTTTGGTCGAGGATGAGGACGGCGAGCCTCCCGCTGACGACGGTTTCGACCCCAGGGGCAGGCCGCGCGGGCCGAGGGACGCCGGAGGCAACCGGTGAGTTTTTCGGCTTCGGTGCTGACGCTCTATCCCGAGATGTTTCCCGGCGCGCTTGGCCTGTCGCTGGCCGGCCGCGCCCTCGAGACCGGCATTTGGTCGCTCGAAACGATCCAGATCCGCGACTTTGCCAGCGATCGTCACCGTACCGTCGATGACACGCCGGCCGGCGGCGGCGCCGGCATGGTGATGCGGGCAGACGTGCTGGCCAGCGCCATTGACCATGCCTCGCCGGCAGCCGATCCACGTCCGCGCCTGCTGATGAGCCCGCGCGGCAAGCCGCTGAACCAGGCACGCGTGCGCGAACTCGCCGCTGGGCCGGGTGCGGTGATCGTCTGCGGCCGCTTCGAAGGCGTCGACCAGCGGGTCATTGAGGCGCGCGGCCTCGAAGAAGTTTCGATCGGCGACTTCATCCTGTCCGGCGGCGAGCCGGCGGCACTGGTGCTGCTCGACGCCGTGGTGCGCCTGCTGCCCGGCGTCATGGGCAATGCGGAATCGGGCGAGGAAGAGAGCTTTGAAAACGGCCTGCTCGAACATCCGCATTACACACGGCCGCAGGAATTCGAGGGGCGGCCGATCCCCGAAGTGCTGATTTCGGGCAATCACAGGAAGATCGCGGCGTGGCGGCGGGCCGAAGCGGAGAGGCTGACGAAGGAGCGACGCCCGGATCTGTCAGCCGCTCAGCCCTTATCGAAATAGTAGAAAGCCAGGAACAGGCCGACGGCGATGACGAAGCCGCGCACCGCGTTCTGCGGCACGCGCCTGGCGATCCAGACGCCGGCATAGCCGCCCAGCGCGCCACCCGGGATCATGATGATCGCCTGCAGCCAGGCAATGACGCCGCCCGAGACGAAGACGAGGATGGCAACCGCAGCGATGACTACGGCCAGCATGTTCTTCAGTGCGTTCAGCCGGTGATAGTCGCCGGACTGGGTGAGACCGAGCGTCGCCAGCATCATGACGCCCATGCCGGCGCCGAAGAAGCCGCCATAGACGGCGGTGGCGAACTGCGCCAGCGACCCGACCAGCGAACCTACCGCGGCCTCATGCCCCGGCTTGGGCGCCGGCTTCAGCCATGGCCCGGCAGCGAACAATGCGGTTGCCGCCAGCAGCAGCCACGGCACCAAGGCGCGGAACGACGGGTTGTCGAGCCCTAGAAGGATGAGCGCGCCAGACAGCGCACCGAGAGCCGAAATGAGGCTGAGCAGCAGTGCGCCACGCCAGAAATGCTTGATGTCGTGCCAATAGGCGAGCGTCGAGGTGATGTAGCCAGGAAATTGCGTCACCGACGATGTCGCATTGGCGACGATCGGCGGCAGGCCGGCCAGGGTCATGGCGCCAAAGGTTATGAACGTGCCGCCGCCGGCAACGGCATTGACCGCGCCTGATAGAAAGCCGGCGAGAAAGAGCAGGACCGCGTCCAAGATTGGCATGAGGGTGTCGTCGCTGGAGGAAAATGCTTATCTTCCGGCTTAGGAAGCTTGACGCGCGGGCGCAACCCCCTGGACCACAAGCGATCACGGGATTGCCACAGCGGCCTCAGCCAAAAAGAAACAGCGCCAAAAAAGAAACAGCGAAGGCGTGACAAAGCGCCGAAATAGCTGTATGTGCGCGCCGAACCGGAAGAAAATATGCCAAGAGCGATCTTCTGGCCCGTCAACAATGACGGTGTAGTCGCCCCTGCCCGATGTTCTCGAACAGAAGTTCTCGAACGAAGGGCATAGCCGAGCGGTCGATGCGACTGCAAGGCGAGTGTCGGACGCTCTGACTGTCGGAAGAACAAGAAGTGGATTATTGAGATGGACATCCTCCGTCAGCTCGAGGCCGAGCAGGCCGCCAAGATCGAAGCCAAGCGCAAGCTCCCCGAATTCCAGCCCGGCGATACCGTGCGCGTCCAGGTCCGTGTGACCGAAGGCACCCGCACCCGCGTCCAGGCCTATGAGGGCGTCGTCATCGCCCGCGCCGGCGCCGGCTTCCAGGAAAACTTCACCGTCCGCAAGATCTCCTACGGCGAAGGCGTGGAGCGGGTGTTCCCGGTCTATTCACCGATGGTCGAAGGCGTCGAGATCGTGCGCCGCGGCAAGGTGCGTCGCGCCAAGCTGTACTATTTGCGTGACCGTCGCGGCAAATCGGCCCGCATTTCGGAAAACACCGGCGTGCGCGCCCGCAAGCTGAACGACGAAGAGCGCGATGCGCTGAACGCCGAGAAGGCGCGCATCGAGGCCGAGAAAGTGGCCGCCGCCCAGGCGCTGGCCGCCGAGAAGGCCGCGCAGGACGCCGCCGAGAAAAAGGCCGCCGACGAGGCCGCCAAGGCCGCGGAAGCAGCTGCCGCCGAATAAGGCTCTTCAAGAACGTATTTTCGGAAAGGCGGCTTCGGCCGCCTTTTTGTTTCGCGAGGCGGATTCTATTTTGCCGGGCTGCATCGGCCGCAATCGATACGGATCGTTCCGTAATGCCGCCGTTGAAAGCATTGAAATCCATTTTCGTGCCGAACGCCGCATCGGAGCGGCTTGCAAGGCGCCGGCGGAAAGCTAAAGTCGGCGCCGGATTTCCTGCATGCCTCGGCCGATCGAGGCGGTTCAGTTCCTGGGGAGCATCGTCATGATCAATTCGAAACTGCTGCTGGCCGGCCTGCTGGCTTGCCTTCTCGTGCCTGTCGCGGCTCTGGCGCAGGCGCTGCCCGACCTCGGCGGCAAGAAAGTGGTGGTGGTGACCGAAAACGCCTATCCGCCGCTGCAGTTCATCGATGCCAAGACCGGCAAGCAGATCGGTTGGGAATATGACGCGATGAACGAGATCGCCAAACGGCTGAATTTCAAGGTCGAGTACCAGAATACCTCCTGGGACGCGATGATCCAGGCGGTTTCCGACAATCAGTACAACATCGGCATGACCGGCATCACCATCAAGGACGACCGCAAGCAGAAGGTCGATTTCTCCGATCCGTATATGCGCTCGGAACAGTTCATGCTGGTGCGCGGCGACGAGAAGCGCTTCACCGATGCAAAGACGTTCGCCGCCTTCAAGGACGGGCTGATCGGCGCGCAGGCCGGCACCACGCCCTTCTACACCGCCGTCTACAGCGTGCTCGACGGCAACGAGCAGAACCCGCGCATCAAGCTGTTCGAGACATTCGGCGCGACGGTGCAGGCGCTGAAGGCCGGCGACGTCGACGTCGTGCTCACCGACGGCACTGCCGGCAAGGGCTATGTCGATGCGTCCAATGGCGGCCTTAAGCTGATCGGCGGCCCACTCGGCACCGAGGATTTCGGCTTCATCTTCCCCAAGGGCTCCGACCTGGTGAAGCCGGTCAACGCGGCAATCGCCGCGCTCAAGGCCGACGGTACGCTCGACGCGCTCAACAAGAAGTGGTTCCTTGATTACAAGATGGGGCAGTAGGACTTTTGTTGCGGACGTTGTGGGACCCGCAGGAACTCGCGCTGTCTTCGTTCCTTCGCGCCCCCCTCTGTCCTGCCGGACATCTCCCCCACTTGGGGGGAGATTGGCTGTCGCGACCGCTTTCGCCTACCTGCAGCGTTGAAAAAGAAGCGCCTTCGCAAGAGCTGCCAATCTCCCCCCAAGTGGGGGAGATGGCCGGCAGGCCAGAGGGGGGCGCCATAGAGCGCTGCCTTCGCGATCTTTTTGCCGCCGGCACTGCCTAATGCCTCCCGCCCCGCCCTCCAAATCCGACTTCCCGTGGTGGCTTGCCGTGGCCGTGGCGATCGCCTTGGCCGCCGCCATCTTCATCGCTGCCAGCGACGTCTATGCCCAGGTCTTCGCAACCGTCGCCAAGGGCATCGGCGTCACCATCTTCGTCACGGTGGTCGCCTTCGCGCTGGCTTGCGCGATCGGCCTCGGCGTCGCGCTGATGGGCCTGTCGGGCTCACGCTGGCTCAGCCAGATCGGCCGCTTCTACGTCGAGATCATCCGCGGCGTGCCGATGCTGGTGCTGTTGTTCTGGATCGCCTTTGCCGGCGCGCCGGCCTTCGTCGCGGCATGGAACGCGCTGATGGCGCCGCTGCAAAGCGCCGGCCTCTTCGGTGAGCTGCTGGTACGCGACGTGTCGTTGCTTTGGCGCGCCGTCATGGCGCTGACCATCGGCTATTCGGCCTTCATCTCGGAGGTGTTCCGCGCCGGTATCCAGGCGGTCGAGAAGGGGCAGATCGAAGCGGCCAAGGCGCTCGGGCTGACGCGCACCCAGCGCTTCCGGCTGGTCATCTTTCCGCAGGCGATCCGCACTATCCTGCCGCCGCTCGGCAATGATTTCGTCGCCATGGTCAAGGATTCCTCGCTGGTCTCGGTGCTCGGCGTCGCCGACATCACCCAGATGGGCAAGATCTACGCCGCCGGCTCGTTCCGCTTCTTCGAAACCTATTCGATCGTCGCCTATATCTATCTCATCCTGACCGTCGGCCTGTCGTTGGCCTTGCGGGCGCTGGAGAAGCGGCTGCGCCACCAGCATGGGGAATAGAAGGCAGGCGAAAACGGCGCTACCATCGAGCGGACGCGACCGGGGAGGACCCATGATCATCGACAAGGCCAATGCGGCGCTGGAAGCGGTCTATACGGCCGACACGCCCGAGACGCTCGCCAAGGCCTATGCGCAATGGGCCGCGACCTATGACGGCGAAACCGCGGCGCTCGGCTATCTCCTGCCGTTCCTGATCACCGCCTGGGTGGCGCGCCATGTGCCGCCGGGCGAAGGGCCGCTGCTCGACGCCGGTTGCGGCACCGGCCTGTCGGGGCCGTCGCTCAAGGCACTCGGCTACCACGATATTGCCGGGCTCGACCTGTCGCAGGACATGCTGAAAATCGCCGGCAGCCGGCAGGCCTACAGCGAGCTGAAACAGGCGATGCTCGGCGGGCCATTGCCTTGGGCGGACGGGTATTTCCGCGCCTTTTTCTCGACCGGCGTGTTCACCATCAGCCACGCACCGGCGTCGGGCCTGCATGAACTGATACGCATCACCAGGACGGGCGGCCACGCCATCTTCACGGTCCGCGACCAGGTGTTTGAAAGCGGCGGGTTCAAGGCCGTGTTTGGCGAACTGGAGCAGGCGAAAAAATGGCGGCCGGTCGAGGAGAGCCCGTGGTTCCGCTGCTACGCAATCGCCGAGCCCGACGCGCTGGTGAAGACCTTCGTGTTCAAGGTGCTGTGAAGCGCCTGCGAAGGCAGACGCGATTGCTGAAAAGCCAAAACATTGATATGAGCAGCGCCATGGAAGAGCTTTTTGGCGATCCGGCCTATAAAGGTTTCGTGCTGCAGGACAGGAAACGCCTGCCGTCGCGATTTTCCGCGCGCGTTTCCGGCGCTCTGACCAGCCGACTTCGCTAGGGCAGACTCGCCAGGCTGCTTCGCCGGGCCGACCGGCGTCCTTTTCCCTTTTTAAATCGACGGATTTACGCACATGAGCGCACCGCGCACCCTCTACGACAAGATTTTCGACGACCATGTCGTCGACCGCCAGGACGACGGCACCTGCCTGCTCTATATCGACCGCCATCTGGTCCACGAAGTCACCAGCCCGCAGGCTTTCGAAGGCCTGCGCATAACCGGCCGCAAGGTTCGGCATCCGGAAAAGACGCTGGCCGTGGTCGACCACAATGTGTCGACCTCGCCCGAGCGCAAGTTCGGCATCAAGAACGAGGAAAGCCGCATCCAGGTCGAGGCGCTGGCCAAGAACGCCAAGGATTTCGGTATCGAATATTATTCCGAGAAGGATATCCGCCAGGGCATCGTCCACATCATCGGTCCCGAGCAAGGCTTTACGCTGCCCGGCATGACCATCGTCTGCGGCGACAGCCACACCTCGACGCATGGCGCGTTCGGGGCGCTGGCGCATGGCATCGGCACCTCGGAAGTCGAGCATGTGCTGGCGACGCAGACGCTGATCCAGCGCAAGGCCAAGAACATGCTGGTGCGCGTCGACGGCGCACTGCCGGAAGGCGTCACCGCCAAGGACATCATCCTTGCCATCATCGGCGAGATAGGCACGGCCGGCGGCACCGGCTATGTCATCGAATATGCCGGCGAGGCAATCCGTGCGCTGTCGATGGAAGGCCGCATGACGATCTGCAACATGTCGATCGAAGCCGGCGCGCGCGCCGGCCTGATCGCGCCCGACGAGACCACCTTCGCCTATGTCAAGGACAAGCCGCGCGCCCCCAAGGGCGAAGCCTGGGACGCCGCGCTCGCCTACTGGAAGACGCTGCAGTCCGACGAAGGCGCGCATTTCGACAAGGTGGTCGTGCTCGACGCGGCAAAGCTGCCGCCGATCGTCTCCTGGGGCTCCTCGCCCGAGGACGTGGTCTCAGTGCAAGGCATCGTGCCGAACCCGGACGACATCACTGATGAGAACAAGCGCACCTCCAAGCAGCGCGCACTCGACTATATGGGCCTGAAGCCGGGCACCAAGATCACCGATATCGAACTCGATCGCGTCTTCATCGGCTCCTGCACCAATGGCCGCATCGAGGATCTGCGCGCCGCCGCCAAGGTGATCGAGGGCAGACAAGTCAATCCGCGGGTCAGTGCGATGATCGTGCCGGGCTCCGGCCTGGTCAAGGAACAGGCAGAGGCCGAAGGCCTCGACAAGATCTTTGTCGCCGCCGGCTTTGACTGGCGTGAGCCGGGCTGCTCGATGTGCCTTGCCATGAACGACGACCGGCTGAAGCCGCATGAACGCTGCGCCTCGACCTCGAACCGCAATTTCGAAGGGCGCCAAGGCTTCAAGGGCCGCACCCATCTGGTGTCGCCGGCAATGGCCGCGGCGGCGGCGATCGCCGGCCATTTCGTCGACATCCGCGAGTGGAAATAGGGCAGGCGCGCGCAGTCGGACATGAGCAACCCGAGCCGCAATGCGGTTCGGGCATTCTTCAGTCGGGCCGCCTGACGAATTCGTGGAATCCCTCACGGCGGCCGGGTTGGTCCTTTGCGACGACCAGCGCCAGTTGGCGCTCGTCGAAGAGTTTGAACCATTCGTCCCATTCGACCAGTTCGTAGCCGCCGGCATTGACCGGGCGTTCGGCCTCATCCTGGTCCTGGTAGGCATGCTGGCCGAAGACCAGCCTCAGCATGGGCTGCGTTCCGGCTTCGGGCGACACGTCGACGATCGCCGGAAAGCCGGCGCGTGCCGCGGCCCATGAGCGAATTGCATCGTGATCGGTCAGCATGATCGTGTCGGCCATCGGAGCGTCTCCTGGTTGCCGTCGTGAAACGCCGCTCGCCGTTCGCGGTTCCGCCCAGCGGCTTTGTCGACGCACCTGTCGCATATTCGCTTTCGCTTAACCGCTTGTTTGGGCTTCCGCTCTAAGGTCCTCCAAGGGAAGCGAGGGGAAATTACAGCGCTTGGACACCGGCCTGCTCATAGCGCTGCTCAATCCAGGCATCGCCCTCACACTCGGCGCCGCATTTCTCGTGCTGTGGTTCTATCAGCGCCACCGTCCCTATCTGGCTGTGCTGGCGGCGGGCTACTCGGCCTCGGCCGCAGGCTTCCTGCTCCAGTATTTCACGCTGCCGGTCGGCATGGCACCGACCAAGCTCATCTCGATCCTGTGCTTCACCTTCGCCACCTGCTGTCTCGCCGGCGCGGTCATTGCGCGCTATGGGCGGCGCGTGCCTTACCCGGCGGTCGGCATTCTGGCCTGCGGCGGCCTGGCCGCGTTCTCGTGGTTTCTTTTTGCCCGGCCGGATCTCACCTGGCGCATTCTTGCCATCAATTTCAGCTTCGGCGGCATCAGCCTGGTTGTCGCCGCCGAGTTGCGCGTGGTGCGCAACAACGGCCCGACAGAAATGATCCTGTTCGTGCTGTCGCTGCTTTCCGGCCTGAACTTCCTGGCGCGGACGCTTGCCGTCGTCATCGCGCATGGGCCGTTCACCAGCTATGAAGGGCTTTACTCCTCGTCCTACTGGACGACGGCGCTGCTGTCGCATGCATTGCTGTCGCTGCTCATCGCGCTTTGCCTGTTCGGCGCCGCCGCGCTCGATGTGATGAAGGCCCTGAAGACCGAAACCCTGACAGACCCGCTGTCGGGCCTGCTCAACCGCCGCGGGTTCGAGGAGCGCGCCACGCTGGTCCTGCAGCACTGTGCCACGGCGCGATTGCCGGTTGCGCTGGTGCTGTCCGATCTCGATCATTTCAAGGCGCTGAACGATCAGCATGGCCACGCAGCCGGGGATCGCGTCATCGCCGATTTTGCCGCCAAGCTTCTGTCGGCTGCAGGCACGGGCGGCGTTGCCGGCCGCATCGGCGGCGAGGAGTTCGCCGTGCTGTTGCCGCTCAGCGACCTTGGCGCGGCAAGACTGTTTGCCGAAACCATTCGCACGCTCTATTCGGCGGACAGAATCGACGGGCTTCCGCCCGAGACAAGAGTGACCGCCAGCTTCGGCGTGGCCGCCCGCACCAGCGACGAAGGGCTGGACCCGCTGATGCGCCGCGCCGACGAAGCGCTCTACAGAGCCAAAAGGAGTGGCCGCGACAGCGTATGCCTGTCCTATCAGCGGCCTGAAACGGTCGTCCTTCCCAATAGGACCAGTGCTGGCTGAGCGTCAGCGGCGGCTTCGAATTAACGTCTTTTTCGCGCGTTGGTGATTTGCTGTTCGGGGGAGTGCCAAAACGCCATGGGCAGCGCTAATTTCATCCTGCTGATCAACCTGTTCGTTGCCGGGCTGCTGGCGGCGGCCTTCATGACGATCGCGGTCTATGACGCCGGCCGGGTGTCGGCACGCTGGCTGGCGTTCGGCTATGTGCTCGGCACGGCTTATTTCGCGATCGAGTTCAGCATTCCTGCCTTCGACAATGCGCGCCCCGTGGTTGTCGCCGCCTTTGCCGCCTTCCTTGGCGCTACCGTCGCCTTCAATGGCGGGCTTGCCCATAAATACCGCGTTTCGCCGCCTTGGCCGCCGATGCTGTTCTTCCTGGTCTTCGCCACCCTCGCGGTCTACTTCGTGCAGGACCTGCCACGCCAATCCTTTGTGCGAATGGCGGCCTACCAGCTTCCCTATGCGGCCATGCAGTTCACCGGGCTGGCGATCGTCTTGTCGTCCAGGCAAAGACGCGAGCGGCTCGACTATATGCTGATGGCTGTCCTGGCGGCCAGCACGTTGCAGTTCGCCAGCAAACCCTTCATCGCCCATGCGCTTGGTGGCTGGGGCGCCAACCCGCAATCTTATGCGCAGACCAGCTATGCGTTGGTGTCGCAGTCGGTCGGCACCGTGTTCGGCCTGGCGCTTGCGCTGGTGACATTGGCTATCCTGGTCCGCGACGTGCTCGCCGAGGCGACGTCGAAATCGGAAACCGACACGCTTTCGCGGCTGCTCAACCGTGGCGGCTTCGAGCGCCATGCCGAGATCGCACTGCGTGACGCCATGCGGCGCGCCGTTCCAGCGGCACTGGTCATTGCCGATCTCGACCATTTCAAGCGCATCAACGATACTTACGGCCACGCGTCGGGCGATCGGGTCATCGAGACCTTTGCCGGTTTTCTCCGCGATGCCGCGGCCGACCATCATGTCGCCGGCCGCATCGGCGGCGAGGAATTCGCGATTTTCCTGCCGGGGACCAATCTAGCCGCCGCCCGGCTCTTTGCCGAGGGCACGCGGAGCGCCTTCGGTGCCACGCCGATCGACTGCCTGCCCGCGGATCACCGCTGCAGCGCCAGCTTCGGCGTTGCCGAGCTTGGTCCGGGCGAAAGCTTTTCCGACCTGTTGCGGCGCGCCGACAAAGCGCTCTATCAGGCGAAGGGCAGCGGTCGCGATTGCGTGCGTGTCTCGGTGGGGCCGGCTGTTGCCCTGCCGGCGCCGTCAACCAAGGGCGGCGTGGCCGTCAGCGGCAGGGGCTGAGCTCTGGCATTTCGCCGTCGGAGAGGCCGTACATATAGCTGCGGCCCTTGACGAAAACCGGCGGCCTATAGCAGTCGCCGCCGCGGACATCGTCCGATTCGTTTTCGTAGATCACGTCGGGCTGGCCGGCGCTGGTGTAGTCGGACAATTCCTTGGCCAGCTTGCCCTCGCCAACGAGGATACGCTTGTAGCCGGCGGCGCTGTCGATGACGAGATTGCCGAAGGAATCGGCATAGACGCGGTCATGATGGCGCGTCCCGGCGAATGCCGGTGCGACGACGCCGACGGCGAGCGCCGCCAATAGGAACCAGGGATGGCGCGATCCTGCTGAATTCGAATGCATGGCGTGCTGCTCCAGTTGCTGAGAGGCAAGCCTCCTCGAATCAGAAATTAACCTTTTATTAACCTTTGTTAAGAGGGCAACCGCAGCAGGGGCGAGGTCTCGGAAAATATGGTTAATACCCGATCGCCCACCGGCCATCATTCGGCCATGCCTTGTTCCCACCATCCCCAGCATCGGGCGCGACTCAAAAAGCATGAAATCCGGTGGCTTGCCGGAGCATCGCGGCGGGCTCGATGCGCGGGGAAAGCAGCATGAGATTACGCCGCACGTTTCGGATGGCGCTGGCCATTCCGCCGCTGCTGGCTGCAGCCGCCTGCGCGCCGCAGACCAGCGCGCCCAAGCTCGGCAACACGGCCGCCGCTTCCGTGTCGCTTGCTCCCGCTAGTGAACCGACGGCACCGCAGCCGCGCACAGCTACTTACAACTGCGCCGACGGCAGCGTGATGACTATCGAGAATCTCGGCACGTCGGTGCGCGTCCTCGGCCAGAACGGCGCCAGCGCCGAGCTGCCGGCCTCACCGGCCAATCAGACCAGCCGTTACGGCGAGGCGCATGACGCAATCGTGATCGATGGGCGTGAGGCGCTGGTGATGAAGGGCGGTGCACCACCGCTGGCCTGCAAGCGCTGATCCGCCCCTTGCGCCAGCCATATTTTGCAGTGCGGCGACATTGTGCCGGCGCAAGGCGACAGCCCTAATCGATTGAAGCTGAAAGCCTGGCTTTCATCAGACTAAATTACGTTTTCGAAACGGTTTTCCGGCTTTGACGCGGTGCAAAAAGAGCATTAGAAACCGGCTGTCCGAAGTCGCAACCGGAAGCGGTAATGCCGCATTCCCACCTGAGGCTCCAGAGACGCCGAACTGGGGGAGCCATGAGCAAATCACCAGCCACCCGCGAATTTGCCAGACGTGAACGGCCGCTTTCGCCGCATCTGACCGTCTATCGGCCGCCGATCACCATGACGATGTCGATCGTCCACCGCATCACCGGCGGGGCGCTCTATTTCGGCACGCTGCTGGTCGCGCTGTGGCTGATGGCGGCGGCGAGCTCGGAGGCGACCTTCAATGCCGTCAACTGGGCCTTCGGCTCGTGGCTGGGACGGCTGGTGCTGTTCGGCTACAGCTGGGCGCTGATGCACCACATGCTGGGCGGTGTGCGCCATCTTATCTGGGACACTGGGGCAGGGCTGGAAAAGCATACGGCATCGAGGATCGCCTGGGCGACGCTTGCCGGCTCGGTCACGCTGACGCTGCTGATCTGGATCGCCGGCTACATGGCGCGGGGAGCCTGACATGAACAGCAAGAACACCGACATGCGCACGCCGCTGGCCAAGGTCCGCGGTCTCGGTTCCGCCCGCGAGGGCACCGGCCATTTCTGGCGCCAGCGGCTGACGGCGATCTCCAATATCCCGCTGGTCCTGTTCTTCGTCGGCTTCCTGATCGCACTCAACGGCGCCAGCTATATCGAGGTGCGCGCCGCACTTGCCAATCCGTTCGTTGCACTGGTGCTGGCGCTGGTGCTGTTGTCGGTGCTCTACCACATGCGGCTCGGCATGCAGGCGATCATCGAAGACTATGTGCATGGCGAAGGCACCAGGCTGGCGCTGCTCGCCCTCAACACATTCTTTCCCGTAGTCGTCGGCGTCGCTTCGGTCTTCGCCCTGCTTAAACTGGCATTTGGAGGCTGATTTTTTGGCCAAGGACGCGAAGAACGCCAACACGGCTTCCGCCTATAGCTATGTCGATCACAAATTCGACGTCGTGGTCGTCGGCGCTGGCGGCGCCGGCCTGCGCGCCGCGCTCGGCATGGCCGAGCAGGGCCTGCGCACCGCCTGCATCACCAAAGTGTTCCCGACGCGCTCGCATACGGTTGCGGCGCAGGGCGGCATCGCCGCCTCGCTCGCCAATATGGGGCCCGACAACTGGCAGTGGCATCTCTTCGACACCGTCAAAGGCTCAGATTGGCTGGGCGACACCGACGCTCAAGAATACATGGTGCGCGAAGCGCCGGCGGCGGTCTACGAGCTCGAGCACTACGGCGTTCCCTTCAGCCGCACCGAGGACGGGAAAATCTACCAGCGGCCGTTCGGCGGCATGATGATGAATTTCGGCGAGGGGCCGCCGGTGCAGCGCACCTGTGCGGCCGCCGACCGCACCGGCCACGCCATGCTGCACACGCTCTACGGCCAGTCGCTGAAGCACAATGCGCAGTTCTTCATCGAGTATTTCGCGCTCGACCTGATCATGGAGCCGGACGGCACCTGCACCGGCGTCGTCGCCTGGAACCTCGACGACGGCACCATCCACCGCTTTTCGGCCAAGATGGTGGTGCTGGCGACCGGCGGCTATGGCCGCGCCTATTTCTCGGCCACCTCGGCGCATACCTGCACCGGCGATGGCGGCGGCATGGCCGCACGCGCAGGCCTGCCGCTGCAGGATATGGAGTTCGTGCAGTTCCACCCGACCGGCATATACGGCGCCGGCTGCCTGATCACCGAGGGCGCGCGCGGCGAGGGCGGCTATCTCGTCAATTCCGAGGGCGAGCGCTTCATGGAGCGCTACGCGCCGTCAGCCAAGGATCTGGCTTCGCGCGACGTGGTCTCGCGCTGCATGACGCTGGAAATCCGCGAGGGCCGCGGCGTCGGCCCGAAGAAGGATCACATTTTCCTGCATCTCGACCATCTCGACCCGGCCGTTCTGCACGAGAGGCTTCCGGGTATTTCGGAATCGGCAAAGATCTTTGCCGGTGTCGACCTGACCAAGGAGCCGATCCCGGTGCTGCCGACGGTCCACTACAATATGGGCGGCGTGCCGACCAATTACTGGGGCGAGGTGCTGAACCCGACGGCGTCGAATCCGGACCAGGTGTCGCCCGGGCTGATGGCGGTCGGCGAAGCCGGCTGCGCCTCGGTGCACGGTGCTAATCGGCTGGGCTCCAACTCGCTGATCGACCTGGTGGTGTTCGGCCGTGCGGCGGCAATCCGGGCCGGCCAGGTGATCGACCGCACATCGGCGATCCCTTCGCCCAACGAGGCCGCCGTCGAAAAGATCATGGACCGCTTCGACCGGCTGCGTCACGCCAACGGCTCGACGCCGACAGCGGTTTTGCGCGAAAAGATGCAGAAGGCGATGCAGGAGGACGCGGCGGTGTTCCGCACCCAGGACTCGCTGGAAAGCGGCTGCAGGCGCATTTCGCAGATCTGGGGTGAACTCGGCGACGTCAAGGTGTTTGACCGCTCGATGATCTGGAACTCCGACCTGGTCGAGACGCTGGAGCTGGAAAACCTGATGGCCAACGCCATCACCACCGTCTACGGCGCCGAGGCGCGCAAGGAAAGCCGCGGCGCGCACGCGCGGGAGGACTTTTCGGCCCGCGACGACGCCAACTGGCGCAAGCATACGCTGGCTCGGCTCAACGAGGCCGGCGAGGTGGCGCTCACCTACCGGCCGGTGCACACCGAAACGCTGCTTAAGGAAGCAGACGGCGGCATCAACCCGGCCAAGATCGCGCCAAAGGCCAGGGTGTATTGAGATGAGGCTGCTGGCGGTTGCGGGATATTCCGGCACGCCCCTTCCGGCCAAGCTCGGCCTGAAGGACGGGATGATTGCCGCTTTCGTCGCCTTGCCGGCCGAACTCGAGGATTTGACCGAAGCCGTGGATTTTGCCGAGCTCGACCGGCTGGCCAACTGGTCGGCGATTTCGGGCGTTCATGAGAAATACGATGCCGTACATGCTTTTACCCGGCAGCGTATCGAGATCGAGGACCGTCTAGGCGACGTCGAAGCGGCGATCAAGCGGGACGGCATGGTCTGGGTGTCATGGCCGAAGAAGGCATCGAAAGTGCCGACCGACGTCACCGAGGACGTTATCCGCACAGAGGCGCTGAAGCTCGACCTCGTCGACGTCAAGGTCGCCGCCGTGAACGAGATCTGGTCCGGGCTGAAGCTCGTCATCCGAAAGGACCTGAGGTAATGGTCGAACTCACGCTTCCGAAAAACTCGAAGATCATGGCCGGAAAAACCTGGCCGAAGCCGGAGGGCGCGACCAACCTGCGCGAATACCGCATCTACCGCTGGTCGCCGGACGATGACGAGAACCCGCGCATGGATGCGTATTTCGTCGACATGGACGATTGCGGGCCGATGGTGCTCGACGCGCTGCTCTGGATCAAGAACAAGATCGATCCGACGCTGACGCTGCGCCGCTCCTGCCGCGAAGGCATTTGCGGCTCGTGCGCCATGAACATCGACGGGTCGAACACGCTGGCCTGCACCAAGGGCTGCGACGACATTTCCGGCGCGATCAAGGTCTATCCGCTACCGCACATGGCCGTGGTCAAGGACCTGGTGCCCGACCTCACCAATTTCTACGCCCAGCACGCCTCGATCGAGCCGTGGCTGAAGACGGTGTCGCCCGAGCCGGCCAAGGAATGGCTGCAGAGCCATGAGGACCGCGAAAAGCTCGACGGGCTCTACGAGTGCATATTGTGCGCCTGCTGCTCGACCTCCTGCCCGAGCTACTGGTGGAACGGCGAGCGCTATCTCGGCCCGGCGACGCTGCTGCAGGCCTATCGCTGGCTGATCGATTCCAGGGACGAGGCGACGGGCGAGCGGCTCGACAATCTCGAAGACCCGTTCCGGCTCTATCGCTGCCACACCATCATGAACTGCGCCCAGACTTGCCCCAAGGGGCTCAACCCGGCCAAGGCGATCGCCGAGATCAAGAAGATGATGGTGGAGCGACGGGTTTAGGCGGCGGGCGGGTTGCAGCCGAGATCGTCTCGTCCGCAGCGATCCTTCGCGCCCCCCTCTGTCCTGCCGGACATCTTGTAACTTGTTTCTTGCCGACTCTGCTATGAAGGCAGGTGCGGTGGCGGACGGGAGACCGGAGCATCTTTG
>NZ_JAMYQK010000029.1:0-82564 GCF_040320845.1 Mesorhizobium sp. M0601 | reverse complement strand
GTGAACAGCATCAATCTGTTGCAGGCCATCGCTGCCGCACGCCGGCCCAAATAGGCTTATATCAAATCCGCCAGCAATCGGCGCCAACCGATAAACGCTATATTGAACTGATCTCGGTCGAGCGTACGGAGCCTTTCCATGTGCAATGACTACGAGCAGCACATCGCCTGGGCCGAATACTGCCGGACGATGGAATCGCTGGCGCTCAAAATCCCCAGCCATCAAACCGAACTGGATCTGCCGCAGGCGGATGACATCCACATCAACGACCCCGCACCTGTAATGCGCGCCGCCGGCGACGCAATCGAACTGGCGTCGATGACATTCGGCTTTCCCCCGGCCGGGCCAAAAGGCGGACCTGTATTCAACTTTCGCTCGGAGGGCCGGCAGTTCAGCAACAGCAAGCGCTGTCTCGTTCCGGCGTCGGCATTCTTCGAATTCACGGGAACGAAATATCCAAAAACCAAGCACAGGTTCACGCTGAATGGCCATTCGTTCATGGCGATTGCCGGGCTGTGGCGCGAGGGTGTCGGCAACAAGCCGCCGACGTTCACGATGCTGACGAGCGAGCCAGGGCCGGACGTGGCGCCATATCACAACCGGCAAGTGGTTGTGCTGCGGCCATCGGACTGGGCGGCCTGGATCCATCTCACGAGGTCCGAGGCTGAACTCCTGCGGCCGTTGCCGGTAGGGTCGCTCAGAGTGGAGACAGCTCGGGCAGGTTCGGAGTAGGAACCATCGGAAAATTGCGCGCTGAGCTGCGGCCGCGCCTCACGGCGACGCGCGCCATGCTCAGAACGAATGCCCGCGCGATATAAGCGCTTCAGCCCCGCTTGACGTAGCCGGCGGTGACCTCGTCCTTGTGGGCGGCGAAAGCTTCCAGGACTTCGGTTTTCTCAGGCTTCGGAATCTTGAAATGATCCAAGGTCCGCCCGAGTTCGGCTGCGACCTCATCGAATTCCGCGGGGGAAATCCGCAGGTCGCGATGCGCCTCCTCGAGGCCGAGCGGCGTCGTGCCGGGCTTGGTGGCGACGAACTTGAAGGGCCCGCCAGAAACGTCGCAGACCCACAGCGTGCGCATGAACTTGAGGCCGGGCAACCTTTCAAGGTTCTTGGTGTGCCATTTGCGCAGCTGCGGATTCTTGGACTTTTGGCCGACGATCGGGTTCCTCACGACGGCGTCGCTGAAGTGATCGATCACCGCTGCGATGGCAAACACGCCGCCCAGCCGCTCATACAGACTTTTCTCGGATGTGGTTTTCTTCGTCTGCGCGAGCGCCTTGTCGGCAGGCAATACCGACGTCGATGCGGCGGCCAGCGCCAGCGCGGCGACAACACTTCGTCTTGTCAGAGAAGTCGAAATTTTCATCCCTGGTTCCCTTCGAGGTTAGGCCAGAGCGAGCCGCAGCCTGTCTGGCGGGCTTCATGAAATGGCATTCGGACACTTTTCCGTATTTTAGCACCGCCTAAAGAACTAACGAGCCCTTCGCCCGAATTATTCCGATTGACCGCATTGTCATGGTCAACATGCGTAAAGGTCGCGCGGATGAGGAAGGCTTAAGCACGCGTCGCCGCACGCGGCAGAGGTCGCGAAGCCACTTCGGCCGCATCGGCGACCCGATCGATGTTGCGGGCACCGTAGTGTTCCTGACCTCGCTGGCGGCGGTCGCCTGCGGCCAATAGCCTGTGCTTTTCGAAGATCGCGAGCTTCTGCGGATAGGTCATCCGCACCTTGGCGTTGCACCCGTCGCATCTGAAGTGCGCGATTGTTCTTAGTGCAGAGCCCTTTCTTACCGCCGGATGCAAGCAATCCGGACATTCGAATGTGAGCGCGACATCCGATAAGTCTTCGGCTAAGCCCATTTCCGTCCCCTTCGCAAGCTCGGTGGCTACACTCTGGCGATTCTCAATGGGCAATTCAGATGCCAAACGGCTGTGCCAAAGCGGGACTAGGCCAATTCGCCTCGGAACGCCCGCCAAGCTAGTGCGCCTTCTCTGCCCCTTTTGAGCGACGAAGAGACCTAACTTCCTCCAGCAGTTCGCGCTCATTGGTAGTCACGTTTCGGAAGATTGCGACAATCATCACCGCTAAGGCTTCGGCATCCAGGCTTAGAGGGTCAATGTGCTCATCTGCGCAAACCTGATCAAACACGCGTTCACAAATAGCCAAATCGTGAGGGCTGAGGCGAGTGCGATTGAAACGCCGGCGCGACATTTGCGAGCCTTCAACGCCCGCCGCCCCGTTGCAAAAGAAGCGGGCCTTGGCAAGAAACGCGAGTCGTTGAACGATTGTTCCCGGCTGCAAGCTTTGTTAAGCCGCCTGCAGCAAGGGCAGACCAGAATGCATTCCCCACGCATCATGGCGCATGCGAGCGCCGTGAGGTGAGTGTGCAAGATCACAGCTTTTGACGAGCCTGTGCGCGTGTCACTCGGCAGGTCGCGGCGCGCCATATTTTTCGGCGACCTCGCCAACCGCGCACAATCATCGTCGAGCAGGTCAAGGAGGCCTTGGAAGATGCGCCAGCGAAACAATCTGGTGCTGCGAGAGAGGATTGAACGCTAAGTGTCCCTAAGAAAATCAATTACTTACGATGAGTTTTGTAACGTCGTGACGGGCGACAAAATGGCTGGGAATCACTTCTAGCCTGCGGTTCTGGCGGGATGCCAAAAGACCCGCCTCGCCTTTACTGTTTTCTCTCCAAGGCATTCTAGATCAAGCCTTCATTTGAATGCCTGGACCTTCACTGCGCCGTCAAGCACCAGGAACCGAAATACGTTTACGACGATCCGTATGCGCCGTGATGATAGATCAGCGCCGGGCCGGGCTCTCCGCTCACCACATGCCGGACGCTGCCGAGGATCAGCGCGTGGCTGTGGCGAATAATAGTATCCTCAACCGTGCAGTCGACCGCGGCAAGCGCCTCGTCGAGTGCCAGTGCGCCGCTTGCAAGGCTGGACCAGCGAGCGCCCTCGTAGCGCGCCGACCCCTTCAGGCCACCGCGCCCGGCAAAGCGGTCGGCAATCGCGATCTGGTCGGCACGCAGCACATTCACGCAGAAATGCCGATGCCGGCAGATGGCTGCCCAGGTAGACGAGTTCAGATTGATGCTGACAACCATCACCTCTGGTTCGACCGATAGGGAATGGGCGGTGGTAACGGTTGCGCCCGTCCGTTCGTCGCCAACACCTGCGGTGACCACGGAGACAGCTCCGGCCAGGTGTCGCATCGCAAATTTCAGGGGAACCCGGGTTTCCACTAAGGTTTCCACTAGGGGAACGCGTTCGGTCAGTGTCATCTGGATAGCCTCATCGTGTTTGCAGCTTCACGATGCCTTGCGACGCAACGCCGTTTGGTATCCCAACCATTGGTGAATTTCGGCGGCGATGCGCTCGGCATGTGCGGTGACTTCGGGAATTCCCATCAGTTCGCCGACGCTGCCTCGCGCCAATGGCCCGCTGACGAAAATGCTGTCGGTCGGGCGCCCGGATGTGCCGACCGCACGGCCTTGGCTGTCCGAATCCAAACCAAGACCAATCGGATCGAGCCGGACCAATCCCATCCGCGCGAGCGCCGCAATCGCCGTGTTGGTCCGCAAGATATCGGCGTGCGCCGGTCCGGTCGTCACGATCACACTGTCGAAAGCATCGACAACGAGGCTGCGTTGGCCACGCAGTCGCTGCCTGACGCAAATGCGTCCGTCGACCTGTTCGGCGCCGACAATCGTTGCGGCGCGATAGGCAAGCTTGCCCTCGGCGACGCATCGATCGAGCACGTCCGCAACTTGCGGCGCGAGGCGGAAGCGATGCACGTCCCAGAGCGCACGAAGATGGCGTGCCACACGTCGCTGCTCGGCCAGCGGCAAGGCCTGCCAGATGGTTTGTCCCTGACGTCGGACAGCATCGAGCACCGGATGCCAGTCTTCGCCCCGGCGCTTGGCATCAAGGATCGTTACCCGGATGCGCCTGAATAGTGCCGTTGCGCTGCGTGAAGGCAGGGTCGTGAAATCGCCAATTGAATCGGCCAGCATCGCGGCTTGGCCGCGCGAGCGATAGCCGTGGCGTGACAGCGCGACGATGTGGCCACGATGCCCCTTGCGGTCGAGCGTTGCAATCACGTCCGCCGACGTCAGTCCGGTGCCCACGACCAGGACACGGTCGTCGCGGCCGATCGCTTCCAGCCTCTCGAGATCATAGGGATTGGCCACCAGCCCGGCTGTGCCAGCCACGGACTTCAGGGGCATCGGCAAGGCCGGCGGCGGATGCGTCGTCGCAATCACCACGGCGTCGGCAGCGAGCGCCCCGCCATCAGCGAGGATCAGACGGTAGCCCTCGCCGGTGCGCTCGACCGATGCGACGGCGGACCTGACATGGCGGATCGTTTTGCTGAGAAGGAAGGGCCGGAGATGAGATCCCACATAGCGCCCGAAAACGCGACGCTGCGGGTAGAGTGCTCCGTAGGCGGCAATAGCCTCGGCATCGTCTACAATGGCTCTGGTCTGCTCCAGCCAGTCGGCAAAGTGGCTGTCCTGCCCGGAGATCAGCGTCATTCTCGACGCCGGCACATTGATGCGATGTGCCGGATCGGCCGTGGAATAAGCCAGACCATAGCCGAGCCCCTCGCGGGGCTCGACGACCACGATATCGGATGCACCGGCCGGGAGCAGTCGCGCCAGATGAAACGCAGTCGCCGCACCTGAAAAGCCGCCGCCGACAATCGCTATGATCGGTGCGCTGGCGCTCAAGACTGGCTCGCGCGCATCGCCGACGGGCGATGGTCGCCGGCCACGGTTTCGCCGAAGGGGCCCATGTTGACGGCCGTCGGCCGCGTTGAGATCTCGTGATCGAGTGGCAACTGCGGCAACACAAGTTCGCCGAAGCGATAGGCTTCCTCCAGATGCGGGTAACCGGACAGGATGAATGTATCGATGCCTATGCGCCGGTATTCATCGATCCGTGCCGCCACCGTAGCCGCATCGCCGACCAGTGCGGTGCCCGCACCGCCGCGCACCAGGCCGACGCCAGCCCACAGGTTCGGGCTGATTTCCAGCTTGTCGCGGCGGCCGCCATGCAGCCGGCTCATGCGCGACTGGCCAACCGAGTCCATGCGCGCGAACACCTTCTGCGCCTCGGCGATCGTCTTGTCGTCCAGACGGCTGATCAGCCGATCGGCATCGGCCCAGGCTTCGTCATTGGTTTCACGGACGATGACATGCAATCGGATGCCAAAGCTCACCGCGCGTCCCGCCTTCTCGGCAAGGCCGCGCACATGGTCGACCTTTGCGGCGACATCGACCGGTGGTTCGCCCCAGGTCAGATATTTGTCGATCTGCTCGGCGGCGACTGCATTCGCCGCCTCCGACGAACCACCGAAATAGAGCGGCGGATGCGGCGTCTGCACAGGCGGGAACAGCAGCCTTCCGTCCTCGATGCGGAAGTGCTTGCCTTCGAAGGCAATGGTCTCGCCGCTGAGCACGGCCTTGTAGATATCGAGGAATTCCCGCGTCACCTCATAGCGCTCGTCATGGCTGAGGAAGATGCCGTCGCCCTTGTTCTCGACCGGGTCGCCGCCGGTGACGACGTTGATGAGCAGGCGCCCGCCCGAAATGCGGTCGAGCGTCGAGGTCATCCGCGCCGCGAGCGTCGGCGACTGCAGCCCGGGACGGACGGCAACGAGGAAGCGGAGCCGCTGCGTCAACGGCGCCAGCGCCGACGCCACGACCCAGCTGTCCTCGCAACTTCGGCCGGTCGGCAGCAGCGCGCCGTAATAGCCGATGGCGTCGGCGGCCTTGGCGACCTGGGTCAGATAGGGCAGGTCGACCGCCCTGCCCCCCTCGGAGGTGCCGAGATAGCGGCTGTCGCCATGGGTCGGAAGAAACCACAGGACCTTGATCCTGTCGGGGATGGCAGTGCTCATGAACAGTCCTCTATGACTTTACGGCGTTCTCGCTCAGCTCCAGGCGTGTAGCGGCGGATTGACGTCGTTCAGGTAATAGTTGCCGAGGATCGCGTATTTCCAGCGCACCGGATCGTGCAGCGTGTGGGTTCGGGCGTTGCGCCAGTGCCGGTCGAGATTGTGCTCGGCCAGTGTGGATCGCGTGCCGGCGAGTTCGAACAGTTTGTTGGTGGCGTTGATGGCGATCTCGGTGGTGAGGATCTTGGATTCGGCAACCGCGATCTGCGCTTTCGCGACGGTCCTATCGTTCGGATCGGCCACGGCGCGGTCGACCGCAAGGCCGGCCTTGTCCAGAACGGCCTGCGCCGCATTGGCCCGCAGGCGAAGGTCACCGACGGCCTGGATCGTGTAGGGATCCTGCCAGGCATGATCGACGCCGCTGTCGATCCACGCGCGCGACTTGGTGCGCACGAAGCTGACGGTTTCGTCGATCGCCGCGTTGGCGATGCCGAGATCGACAGCAGCCTGGATGATCTGGAAGATGGCGCCGTCGGCGGTCGGCCGGTCATAGCCCTTGTAGCCGGGGACGAGATGCGTCTTCGGCACTTTCACATTGTCCAGCAGGACTGTGCCGGACAGCGTCGTCTTCTGGCCGAAGCTCGACCAGTCGTCGATGACCGTCAGTCCGGGCGCGCCGCGATCGGCGATGGCATACCAGGCCCGGCCCTCGTCATCGAGCGCCACGATCGGCACCAGATGGGCGAGCAGCGCGCCGCTGGAATAGAATTTCTGGCCATTGACCACGACGTGGTCGCCAGCGTCGACGAATTTGGTCTCGAAGTCGGCCGCCCGCTTGGAGCCGAATTCCGAGAACGCGTTGCCGAACCGCGTGCCGGACAGAACTTCGGCGAAGAGCAACTGCTTCTGGGCCTCATCAGAGACGGTGCGGATGGCGGCGACGACGCCGAGATGGTTCTGCGGAATCTGGCCGAGCGACGGATCGGCCGCCGAGATGATTGTGATCACCTTCGACAGCGTCACATAGGAGAGTTCCGGTCCGCCATAGGCCTTCGGCACGTTGATCGACCACAGGCCGCTCTGCGAAAACGCATCGAGCTCTTCCTTCGGCCAGATGCGCTCGCGGTCCCGCCTGGAGGCGTCCTTGGCGAAGTCTGCGGCCAGTTTTTCCGCCACAGCGATCGCCTCGGCGTCGGTCTTGATGACATGCGCTCTGGCCGACGGACGCTCAACCGGGGGGACGGCGCTGCGGATATCGGACGGCTGCTTCGATTGGATGGTCATGCTGCGGTCTCCTGGGGAAAATGTTGCGATGGAAGCGGCGTGCCGCCGAGATAGTAGGTCTTGATGTCGTCGCGCTGGCGCAGGTCGGCGGCCGACCCTTCCAGCACGCTCTTTCCGTTTTCGAGCACGGTGGCGCGGTCGGCATATTTCAGCGCCACTGCCGAATTCTGCTCGGCGACAAGGATCGAAAGATCTTCGTCCCGATTGAGCCGCTTCAAAGCGCTGAAAATCTCGTCGACGATCAGCGGCGCCAGCCCCATCGAAGGCTCGTCCAGCACGAAGAGTTTCGGCCGCGACATCAGACCGCGGCCGATCGCCGTCATCTGCTGCTCGCCGCCGGAGGTGAGGCCGGACCGGGTTCGCCGCTTCTCGGTGAGCCTGGGGAAAAGCGCATAGACGCGGTCGAGGTCGGCCTTGACGCCGGTGCGGGAGGACGAACGCCCGAGCGCGCCGGTCAGAAGGTTCTCCTCGACCGTCAGCGAGCGGAAGCAGTGTCGGCCCTCGAGGACCTGGACCAGACCCTTGCGGACGAGGTGAGAGGGGCTTGCCCTGGAGACATCCTCGCCGTCGAAAGTGATCCGACCAGCGGTAACAGTGCCGCGCTCGGCCGGGAGGAGATTGGATACGGCGCGTAGCAGCGTCGTCTTGCCGGCGCCGTTGGAGCCGAGCAGTGCGACGATCTCGCCTTTGCCGACCGACAGGTCGACACCGTGCAGGGCGGCGATGGCGCCGTTGTAGACGGCCTCCACGCGACTGACCGACAGGATCGGATTTTCCGGGCTGGACATCGATGACTCCGCAATAGGCAGGAAATCGCGGCCGGCCCGTGGGCCGGCCGCGAGTTGTTGGACTTCAGTTGCTGACCACTGCTTCGGCGTCTTCGGCCGTGCGGATCTTGATGCCCTTTTCCTTGGCATAGGCCTCGGACGACTTCTCGATGATCGGACGCAGCAGCTTCCAGTCGGGCGCAATCCAGTCGGAGACGACGTTCCACTTCTTGCCGTCCCACTGCTGGAAGGTCACGTAGCCGTCACCTTCGTGATTGTCCCAGGAGACGTTGATCGAGTGGAACAGGTCCTTGGCGCCCAGCGCCTCGACGCGTGCCGGATCGAGCTTGAGATGCTCGAAGCCCCAGCGGACTTCGTCGCCGGTGAGCGTGCGGTTGCCGAACTTGGTCTGCGCGATGCGGACCGCCTCGACATTGAGGATGCCGTTGACGATGCCGAGATTGTGGTAGACCGAGCCGATACGGCTCTTTTCCTCGAGATTGCCTTTGCCGGCGCCGTAGACCGTTTTGACGATCTCCTGGACTACCGGATACTGCTCGCCTGACGCCTGGGTGGTGATGGCCGTATAGCCCTTGGCGGCATCGCCGGCGGGGATCACATCCTCTTCCGAATTCGACCAGACATTGCCGACGATGTGATCGGCCGGGAAGCCGGTCTTCTGCGCGGTCTTGAGCGCAACCGGGTTCATCACGCCCCAGCCGCGCAGCACCACATAGTCCGGATGCTCGCGACGGATCGTCAGCCACTGCGCCTGCTGCTCGTTGCCTGGATGCGGAACCTCGATCTGCGACAGCTCGAAGCCGTATTTCTGCGACAGCAGCTCATAGATCGGAATCGTCTCCTTGCCATAGGGCGAGCCGTGATAGAGCACGACGATCTTCTTGCCCTTGAGCTTGTCGAGGCCACCTTCCTTGGAGGCGATATAGTTCACGATGCCCGAGGTCTCGCTGTAGGGATTGAGCAGCAGCGGGAAGACGTAAGGGAACACGCGTCCGTCCGTGGTGTCGGTGCGGCCGTGGTTGATGGTGATCAGCGGCACCTTGTCATCGGTGATGCGGTCGATCATGGCATAGGCGATGCCGACCGAAAGCGGGTTCCAGGCGGCGATGCCGGGATTGCTCTTCAATCGTTCATAGACCTCGACGCCCTTCTCGACCTCATACTGCGTCTCGCCCTCGCTCCAGGTCAGTTTGACGCCGTTGACGCCGCCGTCGCGGATGTTGATCAGGTTGAGATAGTCGATGAAGCCGCCGAAGAAGCCGGTGCCGCCGGCGGCATAAGGGCCGACGCGGTAGCTCTGCAGGGGAAAATACTGCTCGTCGGCGTGGACCGCCGTCGCGCCGAGGACGAAAGCCGTGGCGATCGCCGCTTTCTTGAGGTGACTGAAGAAGGTCATGGATTGCGTCTCCTGAGGTTGTGGTCCGTGAGAGGATGTCGAGCGGCGCTCAGCTGGACCTTGAGCCGATCCGTCGTTTCAGGCGGTCGAAGAGGGCCGACAGCCCGTTCGGTTCCGCGATGAGGAAGATGATGATGAGCGCGCCGAGCACGATGCGCTGGCTCATGTCGAGAACACCCGAATCGAACAGTCCGCCAAACAGGAAGGCGCCAAGCCGCGACAGGATGAGCGGAAAGATGACGATGAACGCCGCTCCCAGAAAGGCGCCGCGTATCGAGGCCAGCCCGCCGATGATGATGATGAACAGGATCTGGAACGAGCGGTCGAGATTGAAGCCGGCCGGCTCGACGGTGCGCAGATAGGTGAAGGCCCACAGCACCCCGGCGACGCCGATGATGAAGGACGAGATGGCGAACGCGAGCAGCTTGGTCTTCAGCACAGGGACGCCGATCACCCGCGCGGCGGTTTCGTTGTCGCGCACGGCGATGAAATTGCGGCCGGTCGCGCTGTTGACCAGGCGCCAGACGAGCGCCGTGAGCACGATGACCGTGGTCACCGAGAGCAGGTAGCGGCCCGTCGCCCTGTCGAGCGAGAAGCCCGCAACGGCAAGGTGCGGCGCCGAGATCACCCCGGAAGGGTTGTCGTTGGAGAACCACCCGAACTTGGTCAGCGCCCACTGCACGAAGAACTGAGCGGCGAGCGTTGAGACGGCGAGATAGAAGCCGCGCAGGCGCAGGCTCGGCAATCCGAACACGACGCCGATGCCGGCGGCTGAAATCCCGGCCAGGATCATGGTCGCAGCCAGCGGCAGTCCTTCGACCCGAAGGTTGAAATTGTAGGCGGCGAAAGCGCCGACCGCCATGAAGGCGGAGGAGCCCAGCGAAAGCTGGCCGCAATAGCCGGTCAAAAGGTTGAGGCCGACCGCCGCCAGGCTGAGCGCAAGGAACGGCAGCAGGATCGCCTCGACGAGATAGCTCGACGCATAGGCGGGGATCAGGCCGTAGGCCACGGCCATCAGGGCGACGGGCAGAGCTAACCTCTGCCAGTCGATGGGAAGCCTTGCGGCATCGAGCGCTTGCACGGCCATCGGTCAGACCCTTTCGACAGTCTTCTGGCCAAACAGGCCGGAGGGGCGCACCAGCAGGACGACCAGCGCCAGCGCATAGGCGAACCAGCCTTCGATGCCGCCACCGACAAAGGGTCCGAGGTAGACCTCGGCGAGCTTCTCGCTGGCGCCGATGATGAGGCCGCCGACGATGGCGCCGAGGATAGAATCGAAGCCGCCAAGCACCAGCACCGGCAGCGCCTTCAGCACGATCAGCGACAGCGAGAACTGGACGCCGAGGCGCGCGCCCCACAAAAGTCCCGCGACCAGTGCCACGAACCCCGCGGCCGTCCACACCGTCCCCCAGATCCGGGGCAGCCGCAGCCCGACGGCGAGCGCCGCGAACTGGTCGTCTGCGACGGCGCGAAACGCCAGGCCGATGCGGGTCCAATAGAAGAATGCGCTCAAGCCGGCGACCATCGCCGCGGCAATGCCTGCAGCAAGAAGATCGAACGACGATATCAAGATACCGCCGACCTCGAACGGCGTGTCGTCGATGCCGAGATCGAGCCCGTGCACCTGCGTGCCCCACACCAACTGGGCAGCGCCTTCAATGATGTAAGACAGGCCAAGCGTGGCCATGAACAGCGTCATCGGCGAGCGATTGACCAGCGGCCTCAGCACAGTTCGCTCGATGGTGAAGCCCAGCGCAACCATGACCGCGAGGGTAACGAGCAGCGAAAGCGCAAACGGGATGCCGCGTTCGACAAGGCTGACAAAGGTGAGTGCGGCGAACAGCACCATCGACCCTTGCGCGAAGTTCAGCATGCCCGACGTCTTGTAGATCAGCACGAAACCGATGGCGACGAGCGAATACATGACGCCTGAGAGCAAGCCACCGACCAGCACCTCGATGACGAAGAGGAAATCATAGTAGCTCATCAGATGCCCTCGCCATCTTCGCCTTCGGCGGTGCCGATATAGGCCCGGATCACCGCCGGATTGGCCCTGACCTCGGCCGGTGTCCCGTCGGCGATCTTGCGGCCGTAGTCGAGCACGGCGACGCGGTCGGAGAGTCCCATGACCACCCCGATGTCGTGTTCGATCAGGATGATGGTGACGTCGTGCCGGTCGCGCGCTGCGCGCACGAAACCGGCCATCTCGGCCTTCTCGGTCGCCGTCATGCCGGCCATCGGTTCGTCGAGCAGCAGGATCTTCGGCTCGGCGACAAGCGCGCGCGCCAGTTCGACCCGCTTCTGCAGGCCGTAGGGCAGCGTTGCGACCAGGCGATCGGCGACGGCCTCGAGATGCAGGAAGGCGATTGTCTGGTCGACCTTTTCAGCGATCGCGGCATCTTCGCGCCGGGCGCGCGGTAGACCGGCGATATGTTCGACAAAGCTGGCGCGCCGGGTGTGGACGCGGCCCGACGCGATGTTGTCGCGCACTGAAAGCCCACCGAACAGTGCCAGGTTCTGGAAGGTGCGCGCGACGCCGAGCCGTGCCAGACGGCTTGCCGACACCCGGGAGAAGGACTGGCCATCGATCGCGATCTTGCCCTGATCGGCGTGATAGAGGCCGCTGATGATGTTGATCAGCGAGGATTTGCCGGCGCCATTGGGACCGATCACAGCGCGGATCTCGCGGCTTTTGACCTCGAGGTCGACATCCCGCAGTGCCATGACGCCACCAAAAGAAATGCTGATCCCGCCCAGCGCCAGGATCGCATCAGCCTTTGGCGACAGGCGCGCCGGGCGCGTGTCCTCGACGGGACCAGCACCAGCAAGAATCCCGGAGATTTCGGGCGCGCGCTCGTATGCGGCGGCTCCCAGCGAAGCACCAATCATGAAACGTCCCTGATTTTGAAGGCGTGCGGGCGGCGGCCTGAAGGCCGCGCCTGTCCTATTCCGCGGCGACGAGCTCCCTGTCGCGCGCCGCTTCCAGTTCGCGCACCAGAGGGATGACGCGCTTGCCGAAGAACTCCACCTCTTCCTGGAAATGCAGGAAGCCGAGCAGGATCAGATCCGCGCCGGCATCCTTCAGCTTGAGGATGCGTTCGGCAATCTGTTCCGGCGTGCCGATGAGATTGCTGCGGAAGCCGTCATTGTATTGGACAAGATCCTCGAACGAGGATTTCGCCCAGTTACCCTCGCCTTCCGGCGAGGCCTTGCCGGCATTCTTGACCTGATCGGCGAAACCCTGCACCGCCTCCGGATTGGCCTTGGCGATGATCTCGTCGAGCACGATGCGCGCTTCTGCCTCGGTTTCGCGAGCGATGGCAAAGGCGTTGACGCCGATCTTGACCTTGTGGCCATTGGCCTTCGCCTTGGTCTTGATGTCGTCAACCTGCTTCTTGATCTCTTCCGGCGTGTTGCCGTTGGTGAAATACCAGTCGGAAACCCGCGCAGCCATGTCGCGCGCCGCGCGTGATGAGCCGCCCTGGAAGATCTCCGGCTGCGGATCGATCGGCTTCGGCTTCATCGAGTAGTTGGTAAAGCGATAGAAGTCGCCCTTCAGAGTGAAATTGTCCTCGGTCCAGATGCCGCGCAGCGCACGGATGAATTCCTCCGAGCGGCGATAGCGCTCGTCATGGTCGAGCCACAGCTCGCCGATGGCGGCGAACTCACCGCGGAACCAGCCGCTCACGACATTGACGGCGACACGGCCATTGGTCAGGTGATTGATGGTGGCTATCTGCTTGGCCGCCAGCGCTGGATTCCATGGGCCGGGCAGGATCGCCGCGATGACTTTCAGCGTTGTGGTGGCAGCGAGCAAGGCATGGCTGAACGAGACGGATTCGTGCTGGTTGTCGGCGCCATAGCCGGCCGTGAAGCGTATTTGGCTCAGCGCGTAGTCGAAGCCGTTGGCCTCGGCGATCTGGGCGAGCTTGCGGTTATAATCGATGTCCCAGCCTGTCCGCTGCTCGATGTTGGAGATGACAAGGCCGCCCGAAACGTTCGGGACCCAGTAGGCGAACTTCACGTTGTCGGAATTCGAGGTCATTTCGTTTCGTTTCCCCTTTTTGATTGGCTTCAACCGACGCGCGTGGCGACGGCAGCATTTGCATGACTGGAATTAAGCAAGGAAATCGCTTCGGTAGCGGCCCGTGAGATGCGCTCGATAATCGCCGCGCCGACGATCTTGGCATCGACGAAATCGTCGGGCGCGCCGTAGACATCGGTCGGGACGGTGACGGCCCCGAAAAAACCGAACAATGGCCGGAGCTGATGTTCGAGAACCAGGCCATGGTATGGACTTCCGCCGGTTGCCGCGAGAAGCACGGTCTTGCCCGTCAGTGCACGATGATCGACGAGGTCGAACAGGTGCTTGAGAGCGCCGGTGTAGGACGCCCGATAGACCGGCGTTCCGACCACGAGCAGGTCGGCCTTCTCGACACGCTGGATGATCGCTTCGCCAGACGCGCCGAGCGCACGACGAGACAGCCCGGCGAAAATCGAAGGCGCCGCCTCGGTGATTTCGATCAGGCCGGTGTCTGCCGGGACGCGCAAGGCGACTGCCTTGACCAGCGCGTTGACCACCGCGGTAGTGCGCGATGGTGTGCTTACGCCGCCGGATATTCCGAGAACCGATAGCCTTGCCAACTCGTCAATCTCCCGGACCCTGCATGCGCATCGGGTCATTTCCAAACCGGGGCAGACGATATTCGACAAAATCTATAGAGATAAGGAACTACGTTCCGATTTTTCGGCCTCGCGGAGAAAAATGCCGTTCTGCTAATGGACGTAGCAATGTCCGTATAGCGAGTAGACCGAAGCTCAGGCCATCAATACGGCTTCGCATTCATTCATCACCATTTTCAAACGCGCCTAAGCCTTGGGCAATTAGGTTCGTTGCCATGACCAGTGAAACGATCGCGCCGGAATTGAAAACGACGACCCACCATTTACCGCCGGACAGGAAGCCGTAGCCGTCGGCGACGGCTAGCCCCCAATCGGCCGACGGCGGCTGGATGCCGAGGCCCAGAAAACTCAGCGTCGCGATCGAAAAGAACGCGTAGCCCAGCCGAGTGACGAACTCGATGAGGATCGTCTCCCTGATGTTGGGCAATATCTCCAGGAACATGATAGCGAGCGCGCCTTCGCCGCCAAGCCGGGCGGCGCTGACATAGTCGCGCTGCTTCTGCTCGCGCACGGCGGCGCGGACGGTGCGCGCCACCAGCGGCGCATAGGCGATGCCGATCACCAGGACGACGGTCAGGTTCGACGGCCCGATCGCCACCAGCGTCATGGTGACGAGAACGATGAATGGAAACGCCATCAGTGTATCGAGCAGCCGCGCGCCGATGGCATCGGTGAGGCCATCGAAATAGCCGAGCACCAGGCCGATGATGCTGCCGGCGGCAACGCCGACCAGCGTCGCCAGCGGCGCAACCAGCAGGATATCGCGCGATCCGACGACAATGCGGGACAGCACGTCGCGGCCGAGCTGATCGGTCCCGAACCAGTGCGAGGCATCGGGCGGCGTCAGCATCGCCAGAAAATCCTCGGCATAGGGATCATACGGAACGAAAAGATTGCCTGCTACCGCGCATACGACCCAGAACAGTAGCAGCAGCGTTCCGATCACGACCGATGGGGGCAGTCCGGAGAAGGCACTGCCGATCCTGCGCACCGCCGGAAAACCGGCCACGGCGCGCCGTGATGCGGGAAACTCCGTCAGATCCGTCATGGTGAGGTCCGACGGCGTTGCCGCGGATCGAGCAAGGCCAGCACGAAGTCGCCCGCCGCCGCCGAAAGAACAAAGATTGCCGCCATCACCAGCACCCCCGCTTCAAGCATCGGGAAATCTCGCGCCTTGGCCGCGTTCAGAACCAGATTGCCAAGTCCCTGGATGCCGAACAGCGCTTCGATCACAACCAGCCCGCCAAGCATGTATCCGGTCTGCGTCGCCAGCACCGCGATGGTCGGGGTCAGCGCATTGCGCAGCACGTGCCGAAGGATGATCTCGCGCCGCTCAAGCCCTTTCAGGACGGCGGTGCGTGTGTAGTCGGCGGCCATCGCCTCGATCACGCCGGCCCGCGTCATCCGGGCGATGTAGCCGGCAAGATTGAGCACCAGCGGCAGCGCCGGCAGGATCAGATAATAGCCTTGCGTCCAGAAGCCCGCGCCATCCGGCGCAACGCCTGAGATCGGGAACCAGTTCAGCCACAGGCCGAAAACGATGAGCAGCATCAGGCCGGACACAAAATCCGGGACGATGCCGAAGGAGACGCCCGCCATCACGATCAGCCGGTCGATGAGGCGGCCGGCGTTGAGACCGGCGATGACACCGCCGCCAACCCCGAGCGGAATGAGAAAGACCAAAATAATGCCGGCAAGGGATGCGGAGCGCTTCAGGCTCTCCTGCACGAACGGGGCCACCGGCGCGCGCATCGAAAGCGAGGTGCCGAAATCGCCTGACACCGCCTTGCTGAACCAGAGCCAATACTGGACGAGAACTGGCTGGTCGGCGCCCAGCCGCTTGTTCAGCTCCGCCACCGCCTGCGCGTCGGCAAACGGCCCGAGCATCACGCGGCCGACATCGCCGGGCAAAACCTGCCCGGCGAAGAAAACCAGGACACTGACAAGCCACAGCGTGAGGACGAGAGTGCCCACACGCGCTGACAGAATGCGGCCGGTCAGCATGTCGCGATCATGCCTGGACGAAGGAAACGCGATCGAGCAGCAGATGCGAGATTGCGGTGAAGCGCACGCCCTCGACCTTCGAGCTGACAATCCGGCTGTATTGCGAGAAGTAGCTGATGATCGCCGGCGTCTCGTCAAGCAAAAGCGTCTGGATCTTGCCGGCAGCAAGGCGCTGGGCATTGAGGTCACGCGCCTTCGAGTAGTCGAGCAGCAGCGCATCATAGCCGGGGTTGTTGAAATGCGCCGCGTTCCAGGCTCCCGTACTCTTCAGCGTGGCGTTGAGGAAGATGTCGGGCGTGCCGCGATGGCCGTAGTCGGTGATGCCGAGAACCGAATCCAGCCAAGGCGAGCTGCCGAAGGTCGCCGAGCCGTAATAGGCGTCCTGCGGCAGGACATTGAGCTTGACATCGATGCCGATCTTTTTGGCGAAGTTCTGGATGATCACCGCATAGTCGGGAATGTCATAGGCGCGTTCGGTGGTCAGCGTCACCTCGAAGCCGTTCGGCACGCCAGCCTCGCCAAGCAGCCGCTTGGCTTCCGTGATATCGTGCTTGCGCTGCGGCACCGACGGATCGGCCGAAGGGAAGATCGGCGCGAACGGGGTGTCGTTGCCGACGATGGCGCGGCCCTTCAGCAGCCCCTTGACCACCGCCTCGCGGTCGATGGTGAGTGCCAGCGCGCGGCGGATGCGCTTGTCGGTGAACGGCGCCTGGTCGGTTCTGAGATGCACCTGGTCATGCGAGCTTGCCTGCACGCTGAGCAGCTTGAAGTTGGGGTTGCCCTCGATCGCCAGTTCCAACCGCGTCGTGCTGGGGATGACGTCGAGCTGGCCGGCCTGCAGCGTCAGCACCTGCGCCTGCTCGTCGTCGAAGAACTTGATCTCGATGCGGTCGGGAAGTGCCTTCTCGCCCCAGTAATCCGGATTGCGCACGAAGCTGGCGCCTTGCTTGGGACGGAAGGATTCGAGCTTGAACGGGCCGGTGCCGTTGAAATTTTTCTCGAAATCGCCGGCATAGTCGGCCGGCAGGATGACGGCGTTATAGACGTCGGAAGAGACATAGAAAGGGAAATTGCTGTTCGGACCGTCCAGATCGAAGGCGACCGTTTCGTCATCGACCAGCTTGGCGCCACCCTTGGACAGGATGCCCTTGTAGGCTGAGAGCGCCGACGAGCCGCTGGCGGGATCGACCAGCCGCTCGAAGCTCGCCACCACGTCCTTGGCGGTGACGGCGCGGCCATCGTGGAATTTCACTCCTTGCCGCAATTTGAAGGTCCAGCGGCTGGCTGTCTCGTCGGCCTCCCAGGACAAAGCGAGCTTCGGCTGGAGACCGTCCTTCGGATCGTCGAGGATCAGATATTCGCCGACCTGGCTGATCACCCCGATGCTGGCCGGATCGGTCACCGAAACCGGATCGATCGCCTTGGTCGGCTGACCGAGCCCGACACGAACCGTGCCGCCGGCGGCGGCCGCGGCGCGCGCGCCTCCAAGCCCCTGCGAGGCGGCAAAGCCTGTCAGGCCGAGCAGTGCGGCGTATTTCAGGAGATCGCGGCGCTTGAGAAAGCCGCCCTGATATTCGTCGACGGCGACATTCCAGATGTCCCCCGACAGGCTGCGAAGTGCGTCGATATCCCTGCGTTTGGTCATGTTAAAACCCTGCTTTGAAATGAAAATTGAAAACCTATGCGACGGGTTCGCCGTCGAGATGGATGCGGTCAACGGCCTGCGGATAGAAGGCGATGAGGCCTTTGATCTTCGGCATTTCGGCGATTGGTTCCCGGTAGCTCCAGGCGATGTCCGGGCGCACCGTTCCGTCGCTCAGCAGCCCCGACCAGTAGGAGGCGATGCCCTTGTAGGGACATCGCGTCGTTGTAACGGACGCGGTCAGCCGCTCCAGCCGGATGTCTTCCGCCGGCAGATAGAAACGCGTCGGCAGATGGGTCTCGAACAAAAGCACCGGGCGGTGACTGTCGGCGATCGGCTCGCCGTCGAACCAGACCTGCACATGGCTCGTGCTTTGCAGCACATCAATGCGCGCATAAGGGTCTCGCGCATGGACGAAGACCTCTTCGTCCTCCTCGAACCATTGGTCGACGGCCTTCCAGGTGAAGGCGATCCGCCCGGCCAGGGACGCCAGCGCTTCGTCCGGCGGCGAGATGAACGCCCACGCCGCGTTGGCACTGCGCCTGTCGCCGCTGTCGATATCCCAATAGGCCGTCTCGCCACCGACTGGATGCGGTTCGCGATGCAGCGAGGGCTTCAGCACCGACGGGTCTACCGCTGACGGCGGGAAGAAATAGATCGGCAGGAAATGGTTGGAGCGCAGCACCAGCACGTTGCGGCTGTCGGCGATGGTGCGGCCGCCGAATTTGACGCGCACACGCTTGGGACTGTGCAGGACATTGACGAGCTGCGGCGCGGTGGCTTCGCGAGGCTGCAATCTTGGCGCGACGGTCATGATCGTTCTCCCGGTCAGGACACGGCGCGCGCATCGTCGCGCTGCTCGGCGAAGCGGTTGGCGGGCCGCGCCACGCCGAAGCGGTCGCGCAGCGTTCCCGGCGCGTATTCGGTCGGGAACACGCCACGGCGCTGCAGCTTCGGCACCACCTGTTCGGCGAAATTCACCCAGTCCTCGGGCAGCAGCGGGAACATCAGGTTGAAGCCGTCGGCGGCGCCTGAAACGAACCAGTCCTGCAACTGGTCGGCGATCTGTTTGGGCGTGCCGGCGACGGTCGGCACCGAACCGCTATTGGCGAGCTTGCGGGCGATGTCGCGTAGGCTGAGATTCTGCTTCGACCATTCCTTGACCCGGTTGAGCGATGTGCGCCCGCCATTGAAGGTGCTCTCGTCCGGCAGCGGCGGCAGCGGCCCGTCTGGCGGATAGACGGAGAGATCGATGCCGCTCCAGCTGGACAGAAGGTCGATGCCGACCTGATCGGGCAGCAGGGTTTGGAGGTATTCCTGCTTTTCGCGGCCTTCCGCCTCGGAAGCGGCGACAATCGGCAGAATGCCCGGCAGGATCTTGAAGCTCTCCGGCCGCCTGCCATAGCGGGCGAGGCGCTCGTTGATGTCCTGCCGGTATTTGATGCCGTCTTCCCTGGTGCTGTAGATGGCGAAATGCACGTCGGCCTGGGCGGCGGCGAAGTTCTTGCCGTCCTCGGACGAGCCGGCCTGGACGATCAGCGGGTGGCCCTGCGGCGGCCGCGAGACGTTGAGCGGCCCGCGCACCTTGAAGTGCTTGCCTTTGTGATCGATGGGGTGGACCTTGTCGGGATCGGCGAAATAGCCCGTCTCCTTGTCGATCAGCAGCGCCTCGTCTTCCCAGCTGTCCCAAAGCGCCTTGACGATATCGAGGAATTCGGCCGCGCGCTCATAGCGGAACGCATGTTCGATGTTGCCGTCGCGGCCGAAATTGCGCGCCTCCTCGTCCATGGCCGATGTGACGACGTTCCACGACGCCCTGCCCTTGCTGATATGGTCAAGCGAGGCGAACATGCGCGCAACATTGTAGGGCTCGCT
The DNA here is from genome assembly GCF_040320845.1 of Mesorhizobium sp. M0601. Lineage (NCBI taxonomy): Bacteria > Pseudomonadati > Pseudomonadota > Alphaproteobacteria > Hyphomicrobiales > Phyllobacteriaceae > Mesorhizobium > Mesorhizobium sp. M0601. The sequence goes on along the minus strand of NZ_JAMYQK010000029.1, from coordinate 62,981 downwards.
GTACGAGCTCGACACCGTGGTGATCAGGCCGATGTGTTTGGTCACGCCGGCCAGTGCCGACAGCAGCGTCAATGGCTCAAGGCGGGCATTGGCGTAGTGGGCGACACCGCTCTTGACCGAATCCCAGATCGAAACGTGGTCGGCGACGAAGATGGTGTCGATCCTGGCCCGCTCGGCCGCTTGCACGAGATCACGGTAGAACTCGAAGTCCAGCACCTCCCGGCCCGGCGCCCGCGGATGGCGCCACGACATCCGATGATCGCCCTGCGGGTTGAAGAAAAATGCGCTGAGGATCATGTGGTCTCGAGCCATGCCGGTCTCCTTCCAGATCTGCTCCGGAGATTGTCGCACTGCTTCGGCAAGCGGCGACAATCGCTCTTGAGCCATGAAAGTTAGATTGCGCTCCGGCTTAATTCTAGTAATTTTATAGAGATAAAGCATTGCAAAAGTGGAAGCGATTGCCCTCGATCGCGACGCTGGAAGAAAGTGGTTTCAAGCTCCCAATGTCCTCCTCGGTTCTGAACGTCGACCAGCTTTCCATCGCCTATGACGGGCGCAATGGATCGCATCCCGCCGTCAGTGGCGTCTCCCTGCGCATAGGCGAAGGCGAAGCACTCGGCGTTGTCGGCGAGTCCGGATCGGGGAAAAGCTCGGTGGCGCTCGCCATCCTGCGCTATCTGCCGAAGAATGCCCGCATCGCGGCGTCAGCGCTGGAGTTCCAGGGCCGCGAAATCCGCGACCTCTCCGCCGAGCAGTTGCGCCAACTCAGGGGAAATCACATCGCCGCCGTCTACCAGCACCCGGGCGCGGCCCTCAACCCAAGCATGACGATCGGTCGCCAGATCACCGAGACGATCATGCGGCATCGCCCGGTGCGCCGTGACGAGGCGCGCGAGCGGGCCTGCGAACTGCTCGGGCGCGTTCGGGTGAGCCATCCGGAACGGGTGCTGGGGCTCTATCCACACGAACTCTCCGGCGGCATGCAGCAGCGCGCCAACATCGCCATCGCGATTGCGCTCGACCCGTCGCTGCTGGTGCTGGACGAGCCGACGACGGCGCTCGACGCCAGCGTCCAGTCCGAGATCATCGCCATCCTCTCCGGCCTGCGCAAGGACCACAAGACCAGCATTCTGCTGATCAGCCACGACATCAACATGATCCGCCGCTCCTGCGACCGGGTGGCGGTGATGCAGTCGGGAACCGTGGTCGAAAGCGGCGCCGCCGGCGATGTCTTCGACAACCCCTCTCACGCCTATACGAAGGCGCTGATCGCCTCGATCCCGGCGCTCAACTACACGAAGCGGAATGGAAGACTGGCGGAGGCGGACGGCCTGCCATCGCACCCGGCGGTCCAGAATGAAGAGGCCGGCGAGCGCAAAGAACGCCGAATCGCGATCGCCTGCAAAGGCATCAGCCATGCCTTCGGCAGCCAACCGGTGCTCAGCAATATCGATCTCGACATCGGCCACGGCGAGACCTTCGGGCTGATCGGCGAATCCGGTTCCGGCAAGTCTACGCTGGCAAGGATCGTCACCGGCCTACAGATGCCAGACGCCGGATCGGTCGAGCTGTTCGGCAGGACGGTCGCACCGCGCGTCGAGAAGAGAAGTATTGGCGAACGCCGCGATGTGCAGATGGTTTTCCAGTCGCCGGATCGCACGCTCAATCCGCGTAAGCGGATCGGCAGGATACTCGGCCGCCCGCTGCGCCGGCTCGCCGGCCTGCGCAGCAGTGAGATAAAGGCCCGCGTCAGCGATTTGCTGCAATCGGTTCGCCTTGCCGGCGCCACAGCCGAGCAGAAGTCGCGATCACTATCCGGCGGCCAGCGGCAACGGGCGGCCATCGCACGGGCCTTCGCCGGCGTGCCGAAGGTCGTCGTGCTCGACGAACCCACTTCGGCGCTCGACGTTTCCGTCCAGGCAACCGTTCTCAACCTGCTCAACGACCTGCAGCGCGACAAGGACACGACCTATCTGTTCATCAGCCACGATCTCAGGGTCGTGCGCTACATGGCCGACAGGATCGGCGTGCTGTACCGCGGCCGTCTGGTCGAAACCGGCTCATCCGACCAGATTTTTCACGGACCCAATCATCCCTATACCAAACTGCTGCTGGCGGCGTCTTCAGACGATGCAGCGCCGAAGATCATCTCTCAGGCCGACATCGCGGCGGGCCTGAGCCAGGGATGCGCCTTCGCCGGCCGTTGCTCGCTCGCTGTTGCCGATTGCTGGAAAGCCGAACCGCCCCTCAGCCAAGCTGGCGACGAGCACCTGATCGCATGTTGGCGGCTCGACCAAGGTTCATGAAGGACGGATCATCATTCTGAAGATCCGTCGCGCTCGCGAGGAAGGCGCGATGGAGCTGATCCCCGTCGCAAAGTGCCAAGAGACCGGGAGCTGCGGCCGTTCGAGGCGCGGATAGCAGGAAGCTTGGCGATCAAGCATCCACCGTAGTCACAGGCAAGCTCGCATGGTATTTCGTCAGAGGCTCGCTCCTTACAAGCCAATGTCTACAAGTTTGATAGACATTTGCTAAGAAGCCGGTCATACTGCCCGCTTCAAGTGCCTGACTTTTCGCCGTCCATGTTCGCAGGATCAGGAGATGACGATGACGCAGACATTTCTGGAAGCCGTTCCGGGCTGTATCAGGATCGTGATCGGCGCCCTTTTCCCGCCCATGGAGCTTTCACGTTATGCGCCCGACCAGGCGCAGGCGGACGACGCATCTGACTCCGAGGCGAAATTTCGCCGCTCAGGACGGGATGAAGCCTTCTATTGGGGCATCGGCACTTGCGGCTATTGGGTAGGCGCCCGTCGCATCCGGCCATAGACCAATCATCGAAATGCGGGGTTACCTGGCAGCATTGGCTGGCTGCCGCGATCCAGGAGGAGACCGATGACCACACGCCTTTTACCCGCACTGCATGAGGGCCATGCTCCGATTCATTTGCACGGAGCCTTCGACGATGCCTTGGAAGCTTACCAAACCTGGATTCCGGGAACGGACGAGCCGCACGTGGAATTTGAGGACCAGATGGTGCCGATCAGTTCGGTCTTCGGCCGCATGCGGACCTGCACCGATATTCTTCCTTGGCGCATCGAGGGCGATGTCCTAGAGGTTGTCGGCAATGCACTGGTTTTCGGCGGCGAAAAGGCGATCACTTACGCCGATGCCGCTCTGGTCCTTCGCGCTTTGTGCGTGAAGCGACTCCGGAGCGACGACGTCGGCAACTAACAGGCGACGCTGCGTAGGCTCCCGTCAAAGCCGGAGCCGGGCACAAGGGCAGCTCGGCTCCGTATCATTCAACCAGTATGCGTCGCGATCTGCCCTGATAGCCTCTATTTGCTCAGTCGGTCATGCGCGGCGATGGCCATAGCTCTGCATGGTGCGGATAGACTGGTGCTGCGAGAGAGGATTGAACTCTCGACCTCTCCCTTACCAAGGGAGTGCTCTACCACTGAGCTACCGCAGCCGCCGATGGCGGGGCTTCTGCCATATCGAACCGGCAAGCGCAAGGCCAAGACAAAGACGGGTTGAAAGGCCGCACCGGGCGATCGTTGCGGACATGGCCGTGCCACAATGTTGGCTATCCCTTTATATGCACCGGCGGGTCGCCGGCCGGGGGCAGAACGATGAACGGCAAGGCAGTTTCTCCGAACAAGGATGGATCACCGAAGAAGGATGGTTCAGCGAAAAAGGCCGGAACGGGCCGCAACGACCGGCTGGCCGAGCAGTTGCGCGCCAACCTGCAGAAGCGCAAGGCGCAATCGCGCTCACGAAGAGCCGGCGACGCCGACAAGCGGCGCGCTGGCGACGCCGATAAGCGGCCGGAGGGGCTGCAAGCGGTGATGAAAAAAGATTAACGCGAATCGGCTATGTTGGTCGCCGGTACTTTGGCCAAGTCGGCGTGGGCCAAAGTGGGGAGTAGCCTGTTTCTTGAACCAAGCCGGCCAATGGTCTAGATGGCCGCAACAGACTCAACCGATTTAAACCGGCCTTGGCGCCGAGGGGACGCTCTTCATGGATCGCATCAGAATTGTCGGCGGCAACAAGCTTGCCGGAAGCATTCCGATCTCGGGCGCGAAAAACGCTGCGCTGCCGCTGATGATCGCCGCGCTTTTGACCGATGACACGCTGACGCTGGAAAACGTGCCGCATCTGGCCGATGTCGAGCAGCTGATCCGCATCCTCGGCAATCACGGCGTCGACTATTCGGTCAATGGCCGCCGCGAAAAGCAGCAGGAAGGCTATTCGCGCACCATCACTTTCTCGGCCCGCAACATCGTCGACACGACGGCGCCTTACGAGCTGGTGTCGAAGATGCGGGCGTCGTTCTGGGTGATCGGCCCGCTGCTGGCCCGCATGGGCGAGGCCAAGGTGTCGCTGCCCGGCGGCTGCGCCATCGGCACACGGCCGGTTGACCTCTTCCTCGAAGGCCTGCAGGCACTGGGCGCCGATATCGACGTCGACACCGGCTACGTCATCGCCAAGACCAGGAACGGCCGGCTTGTCGGCAACCGTTATGTGTTCCCGAAAGTTTCGGTCGGCGCCACCCATGTGCTGATGATGGCGGCCTCGCTGGCCAAGGGCGAGACGGTGCTCGAAAACGCCGCGCGCGAGCCGGAGATCGTCAATCTCGCCGAATGCCTCAACGCCATGGGCGCGAAGATCTCGGGCGCCGGCACGGCGACCATCACCATCGACGGCGTCGAGGCGCTGTCGGGTGCTCGCGTCAGGGTGATCCCCGACCGCATCGAGACCGGCACCTATGCGATGGCGGTGGCGATGACCGGCGGCGACGTCGTGCTGGAAGGCGCGCGGCCCGACCTGTTGCAGACGGCGCTAGACATCATTTCGCAGACCGGCGCCGAGATCACGCAGACTAATTCCGGCATCCGCGTCAGGCGCAACGGCGCCGGCATTTCGCCGGTCGATGTGACGACGGCGCCCTTCCCGGCGTTCCCGACCGATCTTCAGGCGCAGTTCATGGGCCTGATGACGATGGCCAAGGGCAAGTCGCGCATCACCGAGACGATCTTCGAAAACCGCTTCATGCACGTCCAGGAACTCGCCCGGCTAGGCGCCCACATCACGCTGTCCGGCCAGACGGCGATCGTCGACGGCGTAGCGAAGCTGAAGGGCGCGCCGGTCATGGCGACCGATCTTCGGGCCTCGGTGTCGCTGGTCATTGCCGGCCTTGCAGCCGAAGGCGAAACCACGGTCAACCGCGTCTACCATCTCGACCGCGGCTTCGAGCGGCTGGAGGAAAAGCTGTCCGGCTGCGGCGCGGAGATCGAGCGCATTTCGGGGTGACCATAGCAGGCTCAGGTCGGCGCTACCCCTCATCCCCCTGCCGGGACCTTCTCCCCGTATAGGGACGGGGAGAAGGGACGCCTCGCGAAGGGTTTCGCCAATCTCCAGCGTTGCGGGAGGGTGCCGAGGTTGCGGCCAGCCCCTTCTCCCCGTCCCTATACGGGGAGAAGGTCCCGGCAGGGGGATGAGGGGCAGCGCTGACCGGGGCGATTGCCTGGACAAGACCTCCGGCGCGGTTGCACGAGCAGGAAAGACCGCCTAACAGAAGGTCGAATAATCAACTCGCAGGTGCGAATTCCGCATGAATGGCCTCAAGCTTGTCGCGCTCGACGATCAGGATCTGAGCATCATCTCGGCGCATGTCCAGGATGCTGTCATGAAGGTCAGCGATCTCGAATACCTGCCTTCGGTAAAGCGCTTCGTGCTGACCATGAACCGCTTCGTCTGGGAGGCGAAATCCGGCTTCTTCCGCCAGCACAATGAGCGGCGGCAGGCCGTGCTGCATTTCGACCGGGTGCTCGGCGCCAAGACCAGCGGCATTGCCCGCGACAAGCCGGACGAGGTGCTGTCACTGCTGGCGATCAGCTTTCTCGCGCTCGACAAACCGGCCGGCATCGTCGAGCTGATCTTTTCGGGCGGCGGCACGATCATGCTCGATGTCGAATGCATCGAGGCGCGGCTTGCCGATGTCGGCGGCGCCTGGGAAGCGACGTCGCGCCCGGTCCACAGGGTTTGAGCCGATGGCCATCACGCTTCGCCAGTCCGACGCCGATTTCGAGCAGCGCTTTGCCGCGTTCCTGCTGACCAAGCGGGAAGTCTCGGCCGATGTCGACGCCGTGGTGCGCGAGATCATTGCCAAGGTGCGTGCCGAGGGCGACGCGGCGCTGGTCGGGTACACGCAGAAATTCGGCGGCGGCGACCTGGCCAGGCTCGGCATCGCCGTCTCCAGGGACGACATTGCCAAGGCTTACGAGGCCGCCGATCCGCAGACGGTCGAGGCGCTGAAATTCGCGCGCGAGCGCATCCGCTCCCACCACCAGCGGCAGCTGCCGCAGGACGACCGCTACACCGATGCCGCCGGCGTCGAGCTCGGCTCGCGCTGGACGGCAATCGAGGCCGTCGGGCTCTACGTGCCGGGCGGCACGGCGAGCTATCCGAGCTCGGTGCTGATGAACGCGGTACCGGCCAAGGTCGCCGGCGTCGAGCGCATCGCCATGGTGGTGCCGGCCTCCGGCGGCGAGGTGCCGCCGCTGGTGCTTGTGGCAGCCGATCTTGCCGGTGTCTCCGAAATCTACCGCGTTGGTGGCGCCCAGGCGATCGCGGCCCTTGCCTATGGTACCGAAACGATAAAGCCCGTCGCCAAGATCGTCGGTCCCGGCAATGCCTATGTCGCGGCGGCCAAGCGCCAGGTGTTCGGCACGGTCGGCATCGACATGATCGCCGGGCCGTCGGAAGTGCTGGTTGTCGCCGACGGCAGCAACGATCCGGACTGGATCGCCGCCGACCTACTCGCCCAGGCCGAACACGATGTGTCGGCGCAGTCGATCTTGATCACCGACGACCGTGCCTTTGGCGCAGCGGTCGAACAGGCGGTGGAGCGGCAGTTGCAGAACCTGCCGCGCGGAGAAACGGCGGCGGCGAGCTGGCGCGATTTCGGCGCCGTCATCCTGGTGCCGACGATCGAGGCAGCACTGCCGCTGGTCGACCGCATCGCGGCCGAACATGTCGAGCTTGCCATCGACGACCCAGAGGCGTTCCTGGCGCGGATGCGCAATGCCGGTGCGGTGTTTCTCGGCCGCCACACGCCGGAAGCCATCGGCGACTATGTCGCCGGCTCCAATCACGTGCTGCCGACGGCGCGCTCGGCGCGCTTTTCGTCCGGGCTTTCGGTGCTCGATTTCGTCAAGCGCACTTCGATCCTGAAGCTCGGGCCGGAGCAGTTGCGGGCACTGGCGCCGGCGGCGATCACGCTCGCCAAGGCGGAAGGCCTCGATGCGCATGGACGCTCCGTCGCCATCCGGCTGAACATGTAGAAATGTCCGACTACGACCAAACCCGCGCCAGGCTGATCGATGTCGAGCTCGACGAGACGATCGGCCGCTCGACGCCCGATGTCGAGCATGAGCGGGCGGTGGCGATCTTCGACCTGATCGAGGAGAACCGCTTCCAGCCGGTCAATGACGACGGCGCCGGGCCATACCGGCTGAAACTGTCGCTGGCCGAGTCCCGGCTGGTGTTCGCGGTGACGCGCGAGGACGGCGCAGCCGTGGTCACCCACATCCTGTCGCTGACGCCGCTTCGGCGCATCGTCAAGGACTACTTCATGATCTGCGAAAGCTATTACGATGCCATCCGCACCGCGACGCCAAGCCATATCGAGGCGATAGACATGGGCCGGCGCGGCCTGCACAATGAAGGCTCGCAGAGGCTGATGGACCGGCTTGCCGGCAAGATCGAGATTGACTTCGACACGGCGCGCCGGCTGTTCACGCTGGTTTGCGTGCTGCACTGGCGAGGCTGAAACTGGCCGCCCCGCTGCCCCGCCAGATCCTGCCCCGCTCGATCCTGTTTGTCTGCGGCATGAACGCCGTGCGCTCGCCGATGGCCGAATTGCTGGCGCGCAAGGTGCTCCCGCCTACCACCTTCGTCGCCTCGGCGGGAGTGCGCGGCGGCGAACGCGATCCGTTCGTCGATGCCGTGCTGGCCGAAGAAGGGCTGTCGCTCGGCGAACGGCACCCGAGAACGATGGATGACCTCGAGGACGATTATTTCGACCTGATCGTCACGCTGGCGCCGGAAGCCCACCACATCGCGCTCGAACTCACCCGCTCGCTGGCCGTCGAGGTCGAATATTGGCCGATGCCCGACCCGACCGGCGTCAGCGGCACGCGCGAGCAGATCATGGCCGCCTACCGCGACGTGCGCGAGCGGCTGAAGGCGCGGATCGGCCGCCGTTTCCTCGGCAACGGGGCTGAAAACGCCGCGGATTAAGCATGTTCACAAGCGGGCGTTTATCATATAGGTTCCGCGCAACTTTCCGGCCGGGGCGCTGGAAGTACCCATCCAAGCAAAGGTATCGAATGCCGAAGGAAGAAGTCCTCGAGTTTCCGGGTGTCGTGACGGAACTGCTGCCCAACGCGATGTTCAGGGTCAAGCTCGAAAACGAACATGAAATCATCGCCCATACGGCCGGCCGCATGCGCAAGAACCGCATCCGCGTTTTGACCGGCGACAAGGTCCTGGTCGAGATGACGCCCTACGACCTGACCAAGGGCCGCATCACCTACCGCTTCAAGTAAGTTCAAGGACCCGGCCGGGATCGCGATGGGCATTTTGCAGAAGCTCGTGCTTGCCTCGGGTTCGCCACGCCGGATCGAGCTGCTGCAGCAGGCCGGCATCGAGCCGGACCGTGTGCTGCCGGCTGATGTCGACGAGACGCCGCTGCGCGCCGAGCACCCGCGCTCGCTGGCCAAGCGCCTGGCGACGCAGAAGGCCGAGAAAGCGCTGGCCTCGCTGAAAACCGAGACGGACTACGCGCCGAGCTTCGTGCTGGCGGCCGACACGGTGGTGGCCGTCGGGCGACGCATCCTGCCCAAGGCCGAGACGCTCGACGACGCCGCCAACTGCCTTGGGCTTTTGTCCGGCCGTTCGCACCGCGTCTATTCCGGCATCTGCCTGATCACACCTGGCGGCAAGCAGCGCTTGCGGCTGGTCGAGACCAGGGTGCGCTTCAAGCGGCTGCCGCGCGAGGAGATCGAGGCCTACATCGCGTCGGGAGAATGGCGCGGCAAGGCCGGCGGCTATGGCGTCCAGGGGCTTGCCGGCGCCTTCGTCGTCAAGCTTGTCGGCTCCTACACCAACGTCGTCGGCCTGCCACTCTACGAGACGGTAGCGCTTTTGAGCGGCGAAGGGTTTAAGGTGCACGCCAACTGGCTGTCGGGTGCGCGGATATGAGCCCGGACGACAAGGTCACGCCGTTGCGGCCCAAGCGGCCCTGCCCCGAATGCGGCAAGCCATCGGCGCGCGAAACCTACCCGTTCTGCTCGACGCGCTGCAAGGACATCGACCTCAACCGCTGGCTGAAGGGGGTCTACGTCATCCCGGGCCGCGACGACGAGGATCAGAACGACGACCAGAAATAGCACCGTCCACCTGCGGTTTTCCACAGGCTTGGGACGGTTTCGCAGCCGCGATCGTGACCGATGATCGGCCTTGCGGACTGCCTGTCGTTTCCCGCCTGAAATCAATGTCCAGAACTTGTTCCATCCGGACACTGTCGGACGGAACAGGTTCTGGCGTTTTGTCTGAGCATGATCTTTTCCGAAAACCGGATTCCACTTTTCGGGATCATGCTCTAAGCGCTGGACAGGCCGGATTCCCGTGCTATAACCCACGCGCTTTCAAGGGGTGCCGACGGCGCTTTCATGAACCCGGTGTGCAGATTGCCGCCCGCCGGAGCAGGCCCAGATAGCTCAGTTGGTAGAGCAGCGGACTGAAAATCCGCGTGTCGGTGGTTCGAATCCGCCTCTGGGCACCATCCCCTCCCTTGTCCAACCCGGAGACATGGGTAACAGATTGTACTTAAGACATGGGTGACAACCTCGTGCCGAACGGGTTCTCGATGGTCTGCAAGAATTATCGGGACCATGGCGCCAGCGGCTCCTGCTCGGCCAAATGTCGATGGAGAGCATCTTCGGCATCTTGCATCTCGCTCTGGCCATAACCGCTCTACAGACCGAGGGCGCAGCCGTCCTTGCGCGGTTCAGAACCGCCCAGCAGGGTCCCGTTTGCCCAATCGATGCGAATGGCCTGCGCACCGCCGATCGGGTCCGTGGCGGGAATGATTTCGAAACCGCGTCGGCTAAGTTCAGCTACGGTTTCGCCAGCGAGCCCGTGTTCGGCCTGGACGTTCATGGTGCCGCTGACGGGGGCGACCCGCGGCAGATCAATCGCCTCCTGCAGATCCATCCCGAAATCGAGCACCTTCGTCAGCAGGTGCGCGTGGCCCATTGCCTGGTAGTAGCCGCCCATAACGCCGAAAGGCATTTCGGCCCGGCCGTCTCTCGCAAGCATCCCGGGTATGATGGTATGCAAAGGTCGCTTGTTCGGCGCCACTGCATTGGGGTGCCTGGGGTCAAGCGAAAAGCTTTGCCCGCGATTGTGCAAGACGACACCGGAGCGTGGCGAGACCAGGCCCGAGCCAAAGCTGTCGAAGACCGAGTTGATGAAACTGACCGCATTGCGGTCCTTATCGACAACGGAAATATAGACCGTGTCGCTGTGCAGCGGCATATCAAACGCCGGCAGGTCCGCGCGGGCGCGCTTTAGGTCAATCATGCCGGCCAGACGATCGGCCCAGGCATTCGACAACATGTCGGCCACCGGGACCTCGGAAGTGTCGGGATCGGCGACGAGCAGGTCACGCGCGGCGTAAGCGAGGCGTGTTGCTTCGATTTCCAGGTGAAGCCGGTCCGCGGATTGCGGGTCGCCGTGCGCTTCGAAGCGCGACAGGATGTTTAGAATGAGCAGCGCGATCACACCCTGGCCATTCGGCGGACATTCGAACACATCGCAGCCTCGGAACGCCGTGCTGATCGGGGTCACGTATTCGCCTGTTGCCGAGGCGAAATCTTCAAGTGTGTGCAATCCGCCGAGCCCACGAAGATAGGCGACCATGTCGTCGGCCACAGGGCCAGTATAGAAGGCCTCTCGTCCCTTCTTGGCGATCAGCCGCAGCGTTGCAGCCAACTCAGGCTGGCGATGCACTTCGCCAACACGTGGCGCGCGGCCGTTTGGCAGGAAAATCCGTTTCGCGGCTACATCGGAGGCCAGAAGTTCTTCTTCCAACGCCCAGTCACGATGGACCCGCGGTGAAATGGCGTAGCCTTCCTCGGCGAAACGTATAGCGGGGGCCAGGATTTGATCGAAGGGCATATGTCCATGATCAGCGTGCAATCTGGTCCAGGCATCGATGGCTCCCGGGATGGTGACGGAGCCGGGAGAATTGCGGGCCACCTCGGCCATGCCACGTTCGAGGAACCAGTCAATTGTCAGGGCGGCGGGTGTCCTGCCCGATCCGTTGTAGGCGATGACCTCGCCGGATCCGTTTCGCGACAGAAGAGCGAAGCAGTCGCCTCCAATGCCGGTCGAGGCTGGCTCGACGACACATTGCACCGCGCAGGCTGCGATGGCGGCATCCATGGCGTTGCCGCCGGCCGCCATGATCTCGACCGCCGTCAGGGTCGCCGACGGATGAGAGGTGGCGGCCATGGCCTCGCGTGAAACGACGACCGAGCGCGTTGGTTTCTCAAAATTTCGCATGCTATGCCCTTCTGATCGTGCTCAAGAGGCGGCGTCGCTCATCGTCGAGGGGCGGTGCCGCAGATGCCGCGACATCCAGTATTCGAGTGCCGCCAAGGCCCGAATGATCGCGAAGTTCAAAGTGAGATAAATGGCGCCCGCGCAGATGAAGACTTCAAAGGCGCGGTAGGTCTGGGAGATCAATCCCTGGGCAATTCCAGTCACCTCCATCAAGGTCACGATGGAAGCCAGAGACGTGCCCTTGATCATCAGGATGATTTCATTGCCGTAACTCGGCAGCGCCTGGCGAAAGGCCAGCGGCAGGATAACGTGCCGATAGGTCAAATAGGTGGACAGGCCGACAGACCGGGCCGCCTCGACAAGGCCGCGTGGCACCGATTGAATCGCGCCGCGGAGGATTTCGCTGCCATAGGCGGTGGTGTTGAGGGTCAGCGCGATGATTGCGCACCAGTAGGGTTCGCGGAAAACGGTCCATAATCCAATTGCCGACAGTTGGTGCCGGAACTGACCAAGGCCATAATAGGTCAGAAAAATCTGCACCAGCAGAGGCGTGCCCCTGAACACGGCAACGAAGCCACGGATCGGCAAGACGACGAAGGGCGATTCCGATTGCTGGGCAAGCGCCAATGTGACGGCAAGAATGAAGCCGGCAACGATGGAAGTCAGGGCCAGTTCCATCGTGAGCGGCAGGCCGGCGAGTAGCTTCGGCAGGATCTCAAGGAAAAAACTGAAATCTATCATGCCGACCGGACGCGTCACGGCGCCTTCCGTTCCAGACGGTAAAAGGCGTGGCCCGTGACGGAAGCGATAGCCAGATAGAGCAAGGCTGCAGCAATGTAGAAGATGAACGGTTCACGGGTCGAACCTGCAGCGATCTGCGCCTGGCGCATCAGTTCAACGAGGCCGATTGCCGATATCAGCGACGAGTCCTTCAGAACCAACTGCCACACATTGCCGAGACCTGGCAGCGCGTATCTCAGGAGCTGGGGAAAAATAACCTGTCGCAGCCGCTGCAGCCGGTTGAGACCAAGCGCGCAAGCGGCATCGTGCTGTCCCTGGTCGATGGCGACGTAAGCCCCTCGATAGACCTCGGCTTGATAGGCGCCCGAGATGATCGCGATAGCCAAGGTTCCGGTGGCAAAGGCCGGAACGCCGACGAATCCGGACCCGCCCAGGCTATGACCAAGCGAGGTCAGGGCGACGCTACCTCCATAGTAAAGCAGATAAATGGTCAGAAGGTCGGGCACGCCCCTGAAAACCGTGCAATAGCCAAGGGCCAAGAACCTCAATATTTTGGAGTTGCGGAGACGCCCGGCCGCTGCCAGCCCGCCAAATACAGCGCCAAGCGCAAAGCCCAGCATAGACAGGAGCACTGTGACCGAGGCCGCCATGAGAAGAGCAGCCCCCCAACCTCCGTGCTGGAAACCAAGCAGCCGGAATGCGTCAACCATTGATACCCCCGGCATTGATACCCCCCGGCATTGATGCCCCCGGCAGGACGAACGGCTCAGCTCCGGAACGTGGTCAGGAATGGCCGTTCGCCGGCAAGCGCTTACTTGACTGGAGTAACGTCGCTCTTGAGCCATTTAAGCGACAGGGTTTTGATCGTGCCGTCGGCGGTCGCGGCGTCGATGGCGCCGTTGAGCATGTCTTTCAGCTTGGTGTCCTCTTTGCGGATGCCGGCCCCGGAGCCAAGACCGAAGAGACCCCCGACAAATCCTGGTCCTGCAAGCGTATAGTCGCTGAACTCCGGCTTGCTCAGCGTGGCGGCCAGCGCTGTCTGTTGCGCGAAGAGCGCGTCGATGCGACCCGCGGCAAGATCGAGATCGTGTTGCTCGGTGGTCTTGTATTCGCGAATCTCGGCGACGTCCGAGAAGTATTTTTTCAGGAATTCCAGGTTCGCCGTTGCAGCCTGAACTCCAATGATCTTTCCCTTCAGCAATGGCTTGAGCTTGTCGATTGCCGCCTGCGAAGTGGCTTCATTGTCCAGCTTGAACCGCTCGTTGGAAATGCCGAGCTTGCCCAGTTCGCTATCCTTGGCGACCGCGAAACCTGAGGGGTCAACCGCATATGGCTGGGTAAAATCAATGACCTTCAGACGTTTTTCAGTGATGAACATGCTCGCCATGATCACGTCGAACTTGCCGACGGTCAGCGCGGGGATCATGCCGTCCCAGTCCTGTGCGACGATCTTGCACTCGATCTTCATTCGCCCGCACAGATCATTGGCGAGATCGACTTCGAAGCCGTCCAGCTTGCCGTCGGCTGTTGTGAAATTCCAGGGCGCGTAGGCTCCTTCGGTGGCAATGGTAATTGCCTTTGGTGTTTCTTGTGCAACGGCGGCCTGGACCAGGCCGAACAGGACCGACGCAATGGCTGCGATGCGGCTAATTTTCATGTCATTCTCCTCTTTTTTGCCGGTACGGCAGTTCCCTTTCGTCGTGCCGGATTATCTTTCGGCTTCAACGAGTATTCCCTAGCGGCGGCCGGGACTTGCGAAGTTGGCCAGAAGCGGCGCTGTCTCGACGATATGATCCCGCATGACGATCTCAGCCTTGCCGGCGTCACCTGACCGCAGCACGTCGATCAGGATCTCGTGCTCGGCACGCGCGCTGGCGGGCTTGTCGACATAGTCGAACCAGATGCGCAGGTAGGGTTCGATCACGACGTGCAGGCTGGCAATCTGCCGGACGAGTTTGGGTCGGTTGCTCAGTTGGCAAATCTGCAAATGGAAGGCCTGATGGCGCACGACCCAGTCGCTGCTGCCGGTCTGGCTGGCGCGCTCCATGCGGTCCAGCTGGCGTTCCAGTTCTTCAAGCACTTCGGCATCGATGTGCGGCATGGCAAGCCTCACCGCCAGCCCTTCGAGCACCGAGCGTATTTCAAAGGTTTCGTAGATCTCATCGAGGGTAAGCCCGGCGACGATGCAGCCACGGTTCGGGCGAATGACCACAAGACCTTCCGCGGCCAGTTGGCGGAATGCTTCGCGAACCGGCATGCGGCTCATGCCGATTTCCGTCGCGATCTCTTCCGGGATCAGCCGGTCCCCGGCCCGGTAACGCCCTATCCTCAGGGCCCGCTGAATGTGGCGATAAGCCTCCTCCTCGGCGGTCGTGATGCCCAACGGCTCGATTGCGTCAGCTGCCATGTCCCTGGTCCGATCAGAGCGTATCTGTGTATCCACTTATCCAGTTATCGAAACCTGTGTCAAGCACCGATGCTTGGGCGCTTTAGAATTTCTCTTGTGAGAATAAGCACTTGGCAGGGGAAATCGGGCTAAGCACACCGTGATCGGCTAAGCCGCTGATCGGCCTACTTTTCAACGTCCGGCAAAAGGCCCGCCGCTCCATTTGCGAAGCGGCGAGGCCCCATATTCGGGGACGATTGCCGGGATTTCCCGGCATTGCCTGCAGTGCAATTCAGGTGCCAGATTTGTTGATCCAAAACGGGTCACCGCACCGGAGGCGCCAACGCGGACCTTCCGCGATCACGCTACTGCCGCGCTTTGCCGTTCCTGCTATGTTACTTTGCGGCGGACGTAATTTTTCCGCCTGGCCGGCGCCCCATCAGGCAACTTACCCCAACGCGCCCCCCAGTGGCGCCGGCCAATTTCCCCTTATTGGGGCACGGGCGCGCCGATTCCGTTATGCGCTTTCGAGCTATGGCAATCCGCCGGCGAGCCGCCTTGTCCAGCTTGCAACCATCAGTCCGCACGCGATTCCCGCGCAGTCGGCGACCCAGTCGAATAGATCCGGGTCGCGCCCTATCAGTCGCACGGCCTGAAGCCCCTCGATCGCTGCGCCCGTGAGAACGAGGAGTACGATCAGCTTCGCCTTGCGTTCCGGCCAGCCGAAACTTCCGAGAGCCGCCAGGACGACGAAGGCGGCGGCGTGATTGAGCTTGTCGTGATCAGACGTGAAAGCCAGGCCAAGGCCCCGCAGGAGTTGCTCCGGCAAAAGGGCGAACAGCAGAACGCCGGCAAACGCGGCCGGAAAAGCAACCCTTGCCACGATCTGATAAGAATCCAGGCGCGACAAGGGTAGAATAGCCTTTCATCCGAAATCTGCAGGGAGCATCGGCCGCCATAGTCGCGAGCGAGCGCGGTGTCCAATTTCCGCCGTCGGGGCGTCCGATGCATCGTCAGAATGAATGAATGCCGCGGTTCAGCCGCTGGGCAGGCCGAACTGCTGGGGAGGGCTCTGCAATGGTGCGGCTTCCGCGATCACGCAATTACCTGCTGCGCCGGCGCGGCTACAATCTGGCTGCGGCGGACCTGATTTCCGCTTGGCCGGCGCTGCGTCAGGGCACCTTACCCCATGCCACACGAAGCGGCGCCGGCCAGAATTCCATCGATTGCGTGATGACCGACCCGCGTCAAAAAAGCCCGCCGCCCTGTCGGACGACGGGCTCCGTTGCC
Source organism: Mesorhizobium sp. M0601 (assembly GCF_040320845.1). Lineage (NCBI taxonomy): Bacteria > Pseudomonadati > Pseudomonadota > Alphaproteobacteria > Hyphomicrobiales > Phyllobacteriaceae > Mesorhizobium > Mesorhizobium sp. M0601. The sequence continues at coordinate 46,930 of NZ_JAMYQK010000029.1, read as the reverse complement.
TGGGCGCCAGGGCGCCGCGGTAGCGACAGATGTTACTAATGCTCCCGCAGGCCTCCAATATGCTGCTCCCGAACGGCGTTGCGCATCGGCTAAACAAACGAAGCCCGCGCCTCTGGCGGAGGGCGCGGGCCGATCGGGTTGCACCCGATCTGCAGCAGAAACCTGGGAGGTTCCCGCTGCTTAAGATAACAATTAGAGATTTCTAATGTTCCGCGCCAGGGGACGTTGCCGCTGCATCAGAAATCTGATGGTCGGCGCGATGATGATCGAGCCGTCAGTTCGTGCGCAAGTCGATCCGGAAAATCCGCTCGTCGAAGTGCCGCGTTTCAACGGCAAAGGTCAAAGCCACTTCAAGGACCAGACCGCCACGGTCGTCCCGGACCTTGACTGCAATCCTGCGATGAGGAAGGCCATCCCTGGCCATCTCGGCCAATGTGCGAAGGGCTTCTTTCCTGACCAGCGGGAGATCGTCATATAACGTTCCCTGATCGTCGGAATAGACAATTCCGTCTTCATCGGAATCGAAGAAGTAGCGGGGCATTGCGCTTGGCCGAAGCGGCGGCATCCGGGCACGTTGTCGATAGCTGGCCGGATCTCGGCCGATCGCGATCAGTGCCTTTCCACCGTTGGCTTCGCCGCCAGCTCACTTGCGCTCGCGCAATGCCTTCACCGCCTGCGAGAGGATCATCCGGTCGCCGCCGGTCCTTTTGATCAGCTTGCTCACCTGGCTGGGCGAAACACCATTTTCCCGCGCGAAATATTCGACCTCATAATATTCATCCGCCGAAACGCGATTGCGGTCGCTGAAGTCTCGCTTGCTCTTGTCATCGGCCATTTCCGCTCTCCTCGCCCCTTCTCTTCGCTTCAGGGGGTCAACTTTGGTGCACGCAGCAATTTGAGGGTTCGCCCGCCACAAAGTGACGCGCGAACCCTTATCGGCGCAGGAAGGGACAGTGCTGCGCAGATGCCGGGTTCGATCGGAATGGAAACAGCCAGGACCGGTGCGAGCAACCGTCGACCTTTTCCATGGAATCCTCCCGGAACGTGCAGCCAGCAACGGCTAGGTGCCGCCACGGTTCCGGGTCACGCGGCAAACCCACCCTTTGCGCGCAAGGATCAGACTTAGGTCCTGCGGCAACACGTCGGTTGGTCCCTGCCGGGCGGGACCGAAGCCCCGTCGACGGAACGTTTTCAGCTGCCTTCCGTTCGAGTGAGCCTTGGCGTGAAGAGCGGACCGAGTTCGCAAAGGAGACGACCATGAGAATGCATCTTTCCACCGCGGTGGCGGGATTTTTGCTGCTGGCAGGCATCGGCGCCGCTGCGGCGCAAGACGTTGTCATCGAACCGCAGCAGGAAACGATCATCAAGGAGTATGTGAAAAAGCAGCCGCTGGCCTCGGTGAAAATCCCTGGGGTGGAGCTCAATATCGGCTCGACGCTCCCCGATACCGTCGAGCTTCATGAAGTCCCCAACGTCAAATACCGCTATGTCGTCGTCGACAACCGCACCGTCGTCGTCGACCCAGGCACGCGCAAGATCGTCAAGATCATCGAGTGACGTGAAAGCTCGGGCAGTCGTCGCTCAGCAGGAACCCGCCGCACCGTCGAGGGCCGGGGGGCCTCACAGGCAGTTTCAATGCGAACAATCAGCAGACTTTTTGATTCCCATGACCAGGCGGCGCGAGCCGTCGAAGCACTTCAGGCGGCAGGAATTGCGCGCCACCAGATCAGTATCATCGGACCCTACGACGACGAAATCGGCGCCGTCTTGCGCGGTCCAGGCACCGGTGCCGCCCTTGGCGCGGCGGGTTTGTTGGCCGGCCTCGGCGCCTTCGATATCCCCGGCATCGATCCCCTCGGCGCGGGATGGCTGGCATCGGCCCTCGTCGGTGCAGCCTTGGGCTGCGTTGCCGGCAGACTTTTCGGCGCATTGTCCGATATCGGCAAGCAGCCAGGCAAGCCAGATGCCGCACAAGGTGTGATCCTGGTGCTGGCGCATGTCGATGAAAGGCAGGCAGACAGCGCACAGGCGGTGCTTGGGGCTTCCGTTCAGGCAACGCAGTCTTTGGCCAGGGCGGCATGAAGGTTCAGCTCGGGCAAGGCGCTTGACCAGGCCGCGCAGCGGGGCGGCGATCCAAGCGCGAATTCAAAAATTTCTGGCAAGCCGCCGCCAGAAAGTGTTGAACACCGTGCCGATCACATTCGGCGAGCGGTTGCGCTCGGCGAGGCTTGATGATTTGCTGTCGGTTTGCGGAGAACGAATAATGCATGAGCCTGTCGGTCAAGACGAATATGGGTCGACCAGCCCGTTCGATCCGGACGATCTGTCGAGGTTGAACGCAATCGGCCCGAGCGCCGGCAGCAACGATTTCGAGAAATACGCAGTCGCCGTGATCATCGTGTTCGGCGCCCTGATCATCGGTGGCCTGATGGCTGCCGGCTTGAGCTTCGGGCGCCGCAGCACCTTCTTTTTCGCGCTTGGTGGCGCCACCGCGGCATGGATATCCGGCAATGCGCTTCTGCTCGACCGGCCACGCATCTACGCCCTGTTCGTCGGCATCGCGGCGCTGATGCTGATAGCGTCCACGATCGCGCTGGTCACCTGATTCAGAGCGAAATCTTATTGTTGACCATGATCTTATCCGAAAAACCGATTCCCACTTTTGGGGTCTAATACCCGATAGCCTTGCCGGCTGCGGCGCGGCTGTCGATGGCGCCATTGTAGCGGGCGCCGCCACCCTTCTCGATTTCCGCCAGGCTCTTGCCACCGACCAGGATGCCGGCCGCCTGGCCCCAGGTCGTGTCGGCAAGATCGAGGCGGTAGCCCATGCCGGTAAGCAGCTTTTCGGTATCGGGCGACAGGCCGAAAGGTTCGATATAGACCGTGTCGGGCAACCATTGGTGATGGATGCGCGGCGCGTCGATGGCCTCCTGGATGTTCATACCGTGGTCGACGACGTTGACGATCGCCTCCAGCGTGATGGTGATGATGCGTGAACCGCCGGGGCTGCCGATGACCATGAACGGCTTGCCGTCTTTGGCGAGGATGGTCGGGCTCATCGAGGACAGCGGCGTCTTTTTCGGCGCGATCGCATTCGCCTCGCCCTGGACCAGGCCATAGAGATTGGGCACGCCGGGTTTCTGGGTGAAATCGTCCATCTCGTTGTTGAGCAGGATGCCGGTGCCGGCGGCGACAACGCCGGCGCCGAAAGAGCCGTTCAGCGTGTAGGTTACCGCGACGGCATTGCCATCATTGTCGATGATCGAAAAATGCGTCGTCTCGTTGCTCTCGCCAAAGCCCTTCGGCATCAATTCCTGCGAGACGCCGGCCCGGAACGGATCGATCTTTTCGCGAATTTCCCTGGCGTAATTCTTGTCGAGCAGTTTTGCGACCGGATTGTCGATGAAGCCGGGATCGCCGAGCGCCGAATTGCGGTCGACATAGGCGTGGCGCATCGCCTCGACCATGACGTGAACCGTCTCGGCCGAACCGGCGCCGAGATAGGACAACGGATAGAACTCAAGCACGTTGAGGATCTCGCAGATGATGACGCCGCCGGAGCTCGGCGGCGGCGAGGAAATGATCTCGTAGCCGCGATAATTGCAGGTCACCGGCTTGAGCTCGCGCACCGCATAGCTTTCGAAATCAGCCCTGGCCAGAATGCCGCCCTTCTCCCCACTCGCCTTGACGATGGCGTCGGCGGTCGCGCCTTTGTAGAAGGCATCCGCCCCGCGTTCGGAAATGGCGGCCAGCGAAGCCGCGAGATCGGGCTGAACAAGACGCTCGCCGACAGCATAGGGCTTGCCGTCCGGCTTGAGGAAAATGGCCGCCGCCGCTGGGTCCCTTGCCAACCGCTCCGCGCCGCCCTGGAGCGAGGCCGCATCGCCCTGCTCCAGCACGAAGCCTTCCTTGGCAAAGCGGATGGCCGGCGCCAGCAAGTCCTGCCGCGACAGCGTGCCGTATTTCTCCCGCGCCATCTCGAAACCAGCGACCGAGCCCGGCACGCCGACCGCCAGATAGCCGTCGAGACTGGCGCCTTTTACCGGCTTGCCGTCCTTGTCGAGATACATGGTTTTGGTCGCGGCCAGCGGCGCGCGCTCGCGAAAATCGAGGAAGGTCGAGCGGCCGCCCTTGAAGCGGATGGTCATGAAGCCGCCACCGCCGATATTGCCGGCGGTCGGGTAGACCACGGCCAGCGCATAGCCGACGGCGACCGCGGCATCGACCGCGTTGCCGCCCCTCTTCAGCACCTCGACGCCGACCTCAGACGCAAGATGCTGGGCGGTCACCACCATGCCGTGCTCGCCCTTCGCCGGCTGCGGCGAGGCGGCATAGGCGAGGAAGGGTACGAAGGTCAGGGTGAGGGAAAGGCTTACGGCGATCAGCGTTCGGCGGGTGTTGTGCATGGCCGTGCTCCGAGGCGTGGGGTAGGTCTAGGAAACGCGCTTGGAGCGGTTGAGTCTACTGCGAAGATCGAAAGAATCGGGAGGGTTCGCACGCCTGTGCCGGTTCGCCTCGCAACCGCCGTTGCAATCTTCGGCGACTGCAACGGCATGGATCCTAGGGTCTCCGCTACGTCGCTTCGCTCCTGCTCCGCCCTAGGATCCATGCCGTAACTGCTGAGCGCCGCAGCGTTGGTAGCAAGGCCACGCTTCATCGCGGCTCTCAGAATTTTTCAGTTACACAGCAACTTTGTTCTTGCTTTGTGCCGGCAGCTATGCTACTAATTTGAATATGGTGCTAATTGGCTCCAACGACCCGCCCTTCGTGGCGGGTTTTCATTTTCAGCCAATATCAAACAATCCCGCCGCCGACGCTCGCCACCGCCGGCCGTTCGGCTGCGACCTTCGCCCGGTAGCCGGCGGCGCGGTAGGCGGCGACCGGATCGATGGCGCCGCCGGTCTTCAGCCGCGCCATGGCAAGGATAGGCCGCAGCCACTGAGCATGGTACAGGCGCAAGCATGGCTGATCCGAAGCAATCCCAGATCCACAACTTCAAGGACGTAGCCCGCGGGCCTGAACGCGACGACGAGAAGCCCTTGGGCGAGCGGCTCAAGAAGCTGGTGAAGTACAAGCCGACAGAGAATTTGACGTGACCGACGAGCAGTTGGTTTTGGTAGCGATCCCATCGCTTGTGGCGGTTCTGCTCAATCGCGAACAGCAAAAGGGCTCGCCTTTGACTGAGGACGAAGTCGTGGCGATCAGGGACAGCGCCGCATGCATGGCGATGCCATACGACGTCGCCGCGCAGGTGGCGGAGAAGCGCGGCTATGATGACATCAGGCTTGAGAATGCTTGGGAAGACTGGAATGCGATCCGCCCAAGCCTGGGCTTATAAACGCAACAATCGCAATTGATTCGCACCGACGACCCGCCTTAGGGGGGTTTTCGTTTTTCAGCCAATATCAAACAATCCCACCGCCGACGCTCGCCACCGCCGGCCGTTCGGCTGCGACCTTCGCCCGGTAGCCCGCGGCGCGGTAGGCGGCGACCGGATCGATGGCGCCGCCGGTCTTCAGCCGCGCCATGGCAAGGATAGGCTCGACGTCGGTGCGATAGGCTGTCTTCAGCGTCTGCGTCGCCATCAGCGCGTCATTGGCGTCCTGGAAGCCTTCGAGCGCCTTGCGGTCGACCAGCAGCGCCTGGGCATAGGCGCGCTGCACCTCGACCGCCGACAACATCAGGCTTTCTATCGGATCGGTGACGTTATGGCTCTGGTCGAGCATGTGGGCCGGATCGAAACCTTCGGCACCGGCAAGCTCGGCATCGACCAGTTCATTGAAGACGAGGAACAGCCGGTAGGGATCGATCGAGCCGGCGTCGAGATCGTCGTCGCCATATTTCGAATCGTTGAAATGGAAGCCGCCAAGTTTCTTGAACTGGATCAGTCGCGACACGATCATCTCGATGTTGACGTTGGGGGCGTGATGGCCAAGGTCGACCAGACAGAATGCCTTGTCGCCAAGCTCGTTGGCGATGATGTAGTTGGTGCCCCAATCCTGCACGACGGTCGAATAGAAGGCCGGCTCGTACATCTTGTGCTCGGTGAACAGTTTCCAGCCGTCCGGCAGTCCGGCATAGATCTCCTTCATCGCGTCGAGATAGCGCTCGAATGCCTTGGCGAAATTGACCTGGCCGGGAAAGTTCGAGCCGTCACCGATCCATACCGTCAGCGCTTTGGAGCCCAGCGTCCTGCCGATCTCGATGCATTCGAGGTTGTGCTCGACCGCCTGCCGGCGTGTCGCTGCATCGGCATGCGACAGCGAGCCGAATTTATAGGAAAGTTTTTGGTCCCTGGCGTCGGAGAAGGTGTTGGAGTTGATGGCGTCGAAGCCGAGGCCGAAGCGGGATGCCGCCTGCTTCAGCCGGTTCGGATCGGCCTTGTCCCAGGGAATATGCAGCGAGACGGTCGGCGTCGCCTGCGTCAATTGCCGGATGACGGCGCAGTCCTCGATCTTGTCGAAAATGTCACGCGGCTCTCCGGCGCCGGGAAAGCGGGCAAAGCGGGTGCCGCCGGTGCCGACGCCCCAGGACGGGATGGCGACGGCGAATTTCTCGACCTTGTCGCGGATGGCGTCGATGGCGATGCCGCGGCGGTCGAGGCGCTCGCCGAGGGACTCGTAGTCGCGCTTGAGATTGGCGTTGCGCGCGGCATTATCTTTCTCGACAACATCGGCGGAGATGATGGTTTCGGACACTAAAGTTTCCTCCCAAATGCGTTCGGTTGGCGCTGCCCCTCATCCGCCTGCCGGCACCTTCTCCCCGTATGGTAACGGGGAGAAGGGTAAAGCTCCGGCGTCGGCGCCAACCCTCAAACGACTGCTTATCGCGTAAAGCTCTGTGCGTTGCCGGCGTCGACGTTGATGATGTTGCCGGTCGATTTGGCCGACATATCGGAGGCGAAGAAATAGATCGCCTCGGCGATGTCTTCGGGGAACACCGACCGCTTCAGCATCGAACGCGAGCGGTAGTGCTCCTCGAGATCGTCGGTCGACATCTTGTAGGCGGCGGCGCGCTGTTCCTTCCATTCGCCGCTCCAGATCTTCGAGCCGCGCAGTACGGCGTCGGGGTTGACGACATTGACCCTGATCTGCGCTTCCGCGCCTTCCAGCGCCAGGCAGCGTGCCAGATGGATTTCGGCGGCCTTGGCAGTGCAATAGGCGGCGGCGTTTGGCGATGCGGCAAGCCCATTCTTGGAGGCGACGAAGACGACGTTGCCGCCGATCTTCTGCGCCCGAAACAGCCGGAACGCCTCCCGCGAAACCAGGAAATAGCCGGTCGACAGGATGTCCATGTTCTTGTTCCACAGCGTCAGCGTGGTGTCCTCGATCGGCGCCGAGGAGGCCAGGCCGGCATTGGAGACCAGAATATCGATGCCGCCGAATTCGACCGCCGTTTCGGCAAAGCCGGAGATCACCTGATCCTCGGACGTGACGTTGATGACTACGGGCCGCACCAAATCCTTGCCATAGGCCTTGGCAAGCTCGTCATTGGCGCCGGCAAGGGCTGCTTCGTCGATATCGGCCAGCACGACGCACGCGCCCTCGCGCAGCAGCCGGCTGGCGGTGGCCCGGCCAATGCCGCCGGCGCCGCCGGTGACCAGCGCAATCTGGCCGGCAAGAGCCTTTGGTTTCGGCAGGCGCTGCAGCTTTGCCTCTTCGAGCAGCCAGTATTCGATGTCGAAGGCTTCCTGGTCGGGCAGGCCGACATAGGTCGAGACCGTCGAGGCACCGCGCATGACGTTGATGGCGTTGACGTAGAACTCGCCCGATATGCGCGCCGTCGCCTTGTCGCCGGCGAAGGTGAACATGCCAACGCCGGGCATCAGATAGACGACGGCGTTCGGATCGCGCACCGGCGGCGAATCCGCGTGCTTGCAGCGGTCATAATAGGCCCGGTAGCCGACGCGATACTCCGCCACATCATCGGCAAGACGGGCAATGACGGCATCGACGTCGGGATTTTGGGGGTCGAACTCGATGACCAGCGGCCGGATCTTGGTTCGCAGGAAGTGGTCCGGGCAGGACGTGCCGAGTGCCGCCAGCGGCCGCAAATCCCTGGAATTGACGAATTCGAGCACGGCAGGGGAATCGTCGAAATGGCCGAGCTTGTGGCTGTTCTCCGAGATCAGGCCACGGATCCTCGGCATCAGTTTTGCGGCCGCGGCGCGACGCGCAGGCGCATCGAGGGATTTGACGACTTCGCCGCCGAAAATCGGCTTGCCCTGGCTCTTGCGCTCGAACCAGTCGATCGCCTGGTTGATCACCGAGATCGTCGTCTCGTAGCATTCCTTCGGTGTGTCGCCCCAGCTGAACAGGCCATGACTGGCCAGTACGACACCCTTGGCTTCGGGGTTTTCGCGGCAGAATTTCTCCAGCCACAGGCCGAGCTCGAAGCCCGGACGTTTCCATGGCAGCCAGCCGATCGTGTCGCCGAAGATCTCCTTGGTCAGCGCCTGCGAATCCTTGGCGGCGGCAATGGCGATGATGGCATCGGGATGCATATGGTCGACAAAAGGCTTCGGCACGAAGGCATGCAGCGGCGTGTCGATGGAAGCCGCACGCGGGTTGAGGTTGAAGGTGCAATGGGGCAGATAGCCGACCATCTCGTCTTCATGTTCGAGGCCGCGATAGAGACCTTTCAGCGCCCGCAATTTGTCCATGTAGAGCGTGGCGAAGCCGTCGAGCTTGATCGAGGCGCTGTCGCCGCCCGAGCCCTTGACCCACAGCACTTCCACGCTCTCGCCGGTGAGCGGATCGTTTTGCCAGATCTTGGAGGAGGTGTTGCCGCCGCCATAATTGGTGACGCGCTTGTCGGAGCCAAGAACATTCGAGCGATAGACCAGACGTTCGGGCTCGCTCATTGCTTGCGCTTTTGCGTCATCCCAAAGATTGGCGAGGCGCGTGCCGGAGCGCTTGTCGAGCATAGGTATCCTCCCTTTGGGACACGCAAACGGCGCGGGTCCCTTTTGTACGAATTTCTACGCAAGCGGCGGCCTTGTCAATCACAAACGATCAATATCAGTCATATTGCATTGCACAATGAAATTATCTGATCGGAAATGATTGACACTGCGCGCTTTGGGTGACTAGATGCTCCGGCAGGGAGGAACCATGCACGAGAAAGAGCGCCACAGGATCATTCTGTCCGCCGTCCAGGAAAAGCCTGTGGTGACGGTGCAGCAGATGGTCGACCTGACGGAGTCGTCGGAGGCGACGATCCGGCGCGACATCGCGGCATTGCATGTGCAAAAACGGCTGCGCCGGGTGCGCGGCGGCGCCGAGGCGCTTTCGCCGCCGCAGTTCATCGGCCTGGCCGGCCGGCCCTTTTCCGTCAACGAGACCATCAACGCTTCGCAGAAGCGGGCAATCGCGCGGGAAGCCGTCGAACTGTGCAAGGACGGCGAGCCGATCATCATCAATGGCGGCACCACCACCTTCCAGATGGTGCATTTCCTGACCGGCCGCCGCATGCCGATCTTCACCAATTCCTTCCCGATCGCGGAGCACTTGCTCAGGCACTCCAAGAACACGGTGATGCTGTCGGGCGGCACCATCTACCGCGAGCAGAACATCATCCTGTCGCCGTTCGACAATGACGTGACGCGCAATTTCTACGCGCGCCGCATGTTCATGGGCGCGCAAGGGCTGGGGCCGCTCGGTCTTATGGAAGGCGACCCGCTGCTGATCCAGGCCGAGCAGAAACTGATCGACCAGGCAGACGAATTGGTGGTGCTGGTCGATTCCTCGAAGTTCCGCAAACGCTCGAGCCTGATCCTGTGCGGCCTGTCGCGCATCGCCACGGTGATCACCGACGACGCCATCGAGGATCGCGAAGCCAAGATGCTGGAGACCGCCGGCGTGACGCTGATCATCGCCCGCACAACGGCAACCAACAAGGAAGAATCTTCGCTGCAGGCCTGAGAACCACTCGCGCCCGCAGCGGCGATGGAATGCAACGCTCAAGGGAGGATATTCGATGAGCTTTCTGAAGAAACTGATGGTTACGGCGGCGTTCTCCGCCGCCATGTTCGTGAATGCCGCCTACGCCGAAAACGTCAAGATCGCGCTGGTGGTGAAGTCGCTCGGCAACGGCTTCTTCGACGCCGCCAACAAGGGCGCCGAAGAGGCGGCCAAGGAGCTCGGCGATGTCGACATCATCTACACCGGCCCGACCAAGGCGACCGCCGAAGCGCAGATCGAAGTGGTCAATTCGCTGATCGCCCAGAAGGTCAATGCCATCGCCATTTCGGCGAACGACGCCGACGCGCTGGTGCCAGTGCTGAAGAAGGCGATGCAGCGCGGCATTACCGTCATCTCGTGGGATTCAGGCGTCGCGCCGGAAGGACGCCAGCTTCACCTCAACCCCTCCGATACCAACCTGATCGGCGAGACCATCATCAAGCTGGCCGCCGACTACCTGCCGGAAGGCGGCGATGTCGCCATCCTGTCGGCTTCTTCGACCGCGACCAACCAGAATGCCTGGATCGACGCGGCCAAGAAGGTGCTGCCGGAGAAGTTCCCCAAGATCAAGCTCGTCGCCACCGTCTATGGCGACGACGACTCGGCCAAGAGCACGGACGAAGCCAAGGGCCTGCTGAAGTCCTATCCGAACCTCAAGGCGATCATCGCACCGACCACGGTCGGCGTCGTTGCCGCCGCGCAGGTGGTGACCGATGAAGGCCTGATCGGCAAGGTCAACGTCACCGGCCTGGCGCTGCCGTCGGAGTTCAAAAAGTTCATCGACAATGGCGCCAGCCAGGCGGTTGCGCTGTGGAACCCGATCGATCTCGGCTACTCCGCCGTCTACCTCGCCCACGACCTGGCGGTGAAGAAGGAAGAGGCCAAGCCCGGTGCTACGCTGTCGATCGGCCGCGTCGGCAAGGTCACGCTCGACGACACCAACTCGGCTGCGATGGCTCCGCCCTTCCAGTTCGACAAGTCGAACATCGAAAAGTTCTCCAAGATCTATTGATCCTGGGACCTTCGAAACGGTGCGGCGGGGCTCAGGTTCCGCCGCGCTTTCAAACGAACCTTGCTACAGGGCTTGATACGATTATGGACACGACAGCCCAGCACGAAGTGGCACATGAAGCGCCTTTGTCATCCGGACCGCGCCTGACGCTGTCCGGCATCTCGAAAAGCTTTCCCGGCGTGCGGGCGCTGCACAATGTCGGCCTGTCGCTCTATCCCGGCCAGGTAACCGCGCTGATCGGCGAAAACGGCGCCGGCAAGTCGACGCTGGTCAAGATCATGACCGGCATCTACCAGCCGGATGCTGGCACGATCAGCATCGACGGCCAGCCGGTCACACTGCCCAGCGCCCACGCCGCGTTCGGGCATGGCATCACCGCCATCCACCAGGAAACCGTGCTGTTCGACGACCTGACGGTGGCCGAAAACATCTTCCTCGGCCATGCGCCGCGCACGCGTTTCAAAACCATCGACTGGCGCACCATGCGCAAGAATGCCCGCGAGGTGCTCGACACGATGGGCGCCGGCCATATCGACGCCGACGCCAGGCTGAAGGATCTCGGCATTGCCAACAAGCACCTAGTCGCGGTTGCCCGCGCCATGTCCATCGACGCGCGGATCGTCATCATGGACGAGCCGACGGCAGCGCTTTCGATGAAGGAGATCGAAGAGCTTTTCCTGCTGATCGAATTCCTCAAGAGCGACGGCAAGGCGATCCTGTTCATCAGCCACAAATTCGATGAGATCTACCACATCGCCGACCGCTATACCGTGTTCCGCGACGGCGAGATGGTCGGCGAAGGCCTGATCAAGGACGCCGGCCAGAGCCAGATCGTGCGCATGATGGTCGGCCGCTCGGTCGATCACATCTTTCCGCAGCGCAAGGCCGAGATCGGCGCGCCGGTGCTGGCCGTCTCCGGCCTGTCGCACCCGACCGAGTTCGACGACATAGGCTTCGAGCTGCACAGGGGCGAAATCCTCGGCTTCTACGGCCTTGTCGGCGCCGGGCGCAGCGAGGTGATGCAGGCGATATCAGGCATCACCCGCACCAGCGGCGGCACGATCACGCTGGAGGGTAAGGCAATCGCGCCGAAATCGGCGGCGGATTCGATCGACGCCGGCATCGTCTATGTGCCGGAGGAACGCGGCAAGCAAGGCGTGGTGATCGGCCTGCCGATCTTCCAGAATGTCTCGCTGCCCTCGCTCAAACGCACATCCAAATCCGGCATATTGCGGCTGGCCGAAGAGTTCGCGCTGGCCCGCTCCTACACCGAGCGGCTCGATCTGCGCGCCTCCTCGCTCAGCCAGGACGTCGGCACGCTGTCGGGCGGCAACCAGCAGAAGATCGTCATCGCCAAATGGCTGGCGACCGCGCCCAAGGTGATCATCCTGGACGAGCCGACCAAGGGCATCGACATCGGCTCGAAGGCCGCCGTGCACGGCTTCATGGCCGAGCTCGTCGCGCAAGGCCTGTCGGTGATCATGGTGTCGTCCGAATTGCCGGAAATCCTCGGCATGTCGGACCGCGTCGTCGTTATGCGCGAGGGCCGCATTGCCGCGGTCTACGACAATAAAGGGCTCGACGCCGAAACCTTGGTCAGGACGGCAGCGGGGATCGCGGCATGAAGGCTCTTCTCAAATACCGCGAGGTCTGGCTGCTGGCGGCAATCGTCGTGCTGATCGGGCTGATCTCCACGCGGTTTCCAGGTTTTGCCGATCCGGCCAACCTGCGCCAGGTGTTCAACGACACGTCGATCCTGATGATCCTGGCGCTCGGCCAGATGGTCGTCATCCTGACCCGCTCGATCGACCTGTCGATGGCTTCAAATCTCTGCTTCACCGGCATGGTGGTGGCAATGCTGAACGCCGCGCATCCGGCGATCCCGATCCCGCTGCTGATCGTCATCGCACTTCTGGTCGGCCTGGTGCTCGGCGCCATCAACGGCCTGCTGGTATGGCGGCTGAACATTCCCTCGATCGTGGTAACGCTCGGCTCCCTCACCATCTACCGCGGCGCCACGTTCGTCATTTCAGGCGGCGCCTGGGTCAACGCCGACCAGATGAGCGCTGATTTCATCGGGTTGCAGCGCGCGGCTTTCCTCGGCATTCCGGTACTGTCGTGGATCGCCCTGCTGGTTATTGCGCTGTTTTTCCTCGTGATGACGCGCACCGGGCTCGGCCGCTCGATCTATGCCATCGGCGTCAACCCGACCGCATCGGTCTATGCCGGCATCGATGTCGGCCGGACGAAATTCATCGTCTTCTGCATCTCGGGGATGATCGGCGGCCTCTGCGGCTATCTGTGGATTTCGCGCTACGTCATCGCCTCGGTCGAGGTCGCCAACGGCTATGAGCTCAATATCATCGCCGCCTGCGTCATCGGCGGCATTTCGATTGCCGGCGGCATCGGTTCGGTCGGCGGCGCGGTGCTCGGCGCGCTGTTCCTCGGCATCATCTCCAACGCGCTGCCGGTGATCAACATCTCACCCTTCTGGCAGATGGCGATTTCAGGCAGCGCCATCATCCTGGCCGTGGTGCTCAACGCGCGCGGCGAACGCCGGCAAGGCCGCATCATCCTCAAGAAAGCGGAAGCGGCATGACCGACACCCCTGCCCCACGCCACATTCCCGACCGGCTCGACAAGCCGTTGACGTCGGCGATCTTCTCATGGGAGGCGCTGCTGGTCGTCGTGGCGGTTGCCATCTTTGCCGTCAACAGCTTTGCCTCGCCCTACTTCCTCGACGCGTGGTCGTTGTCGGACCTGACCTTCAACTTCACGGAAAAGGCGCTGATCGCGCTGGCCATGGCGCTGCTGATCATCTCCGGCGAAATCGACCTGTCGGTGGCCGCCATCATCGCGCTGGCTTCAACAATGATGGGCATGGCGGTGCAGGCCGGCGCCGGCATGCCTGAACTGGTGGCAATCGGCCTCGTCGTCGGGCTCGGCTGCGGCGCCTTCAACGGACTGCTCGTCACCAGGCTCGGCTTGCCGTCGATCGTCGTCACCATCGGCACGATGAGCCTGTTTCGCGGCATTGCCTTCATCATCCTCGGCGACCAGGCCTACAAAGGCTATCCCGCGAGCTTCGCCTTCTTCGGCCAGGGCTATGTCTGGTGGGTGGTGTCGTTCGAACTGACGCTTTTCCTGGTCGCGGCAGTCGTCTACTGGTTCCTTCTGCACCGGACGAGCTTCGGCCGCCGGGTCTTTGCCATCGGTAACAACCCGGTCGCGGCGCAGTTTTCCGGCGTACGCGTCGGCCGTATCAAATTCATCCTGTTTTGCCTGACCGGCCTGATGGCGGGCATCGCCTCAGTGCTGATCACATCGCGGCTCGGCTCGACCCGGCCGTCGATCGCGCAGGGCTACGAGCTGGAAGTCATCACCATGGTGGTGCTTGGTGGCGTCAGCATCCTGGGCGGGGCCGGCAGCATAGTGGGCGTGGTGCTCGCGGCCTTCATCATGGGGCTGGTGACCTTCGGCCTCGGCCTGCTCAATGTGCCAGGGATCGTTATGTCGATCTTCATCGGCCTGCTGCTGATCATCGTCATCGCGCTGCCGATCCTGTGGCGGCGAGTACGGCGGGAGCGCTTTGCCTGATGCCGGAGAAATACGCGTTCAAGATGAAGCTCAATCCGGGCATGAAGGCCGAATACAAGAAGCGCCACGACGACATCTGGCCGTCGCTGGTCGCGCTGCTCAAGCAGGCCGGCATCTCCGATTACTCGATCCATCTCGACGAAGAGACCAACACCTTGTTCGGCGTGCTGTGGCGCCGTGACGACCACGGCATGGACGAATTGCCGAAGCATCCGGTGATGCAGCGTTGGTGGGCCGAGATGGCGGACATCATGGAGACCAAGCCGAACAACGAGCCGGTGGCGGTGCCGCTGGAAACAATGTTCCATATGGAATGACCCGCCACGTCGCCGTCATCGATATCGGCAAGACCAACGCCAAGGTGGCGCTGGTCGATCTTGCCGCAGCAAGCGAAGTCGCGCTGCGCAGGATGGTGAACGAGCCGGTTCGGCAAGGCCCATACCCGCACCATGACGTCGAGCGGTTATGGGCGTTTATCCTTGGCAGCCTGGCCGAGATCGACCGCGAGCAGCGCATCGATGCGATATCGATCACCACCCATGGCGCAACGTCCGTGCTGGTCGACGCATCAGGCGAACTGGCGCTGCCGGTGCTCGACTACGAATTCGATGGTCCGGATGCCTTTGCCGGGGACTATGACACGATCCGTCCGGCGTTCTCCGAGACCGGCACGCCGCGCCTGCCGGCCGGCCTCAATCTCGGCGCGCAGCTGTTCTGGCAGCAGAAGCGCTTTCCGGCGGATTTCGCCAGAACCGCCGCGATCCTGATGTATCCGCAATACTGGGCCTTGCGCCTGACCGGCGTCGCCGCCAGCGAGGTGACTTCGCTCGGCTGCCACACCGATCTGTGGAACCCGTGGAAAGCGGATTTTTCGTCGCTGGTCGACCGGCTGCAATGGCGCCGGCTAATGGCGCCGGTGCGGCAGGCCAGGGACCGCCTCGGGCCGATCCTGCCCGCGCTTGCGACACGGACCGGGCTCGACCCGCAAACGCCGGTGTTTTGCGGCCTGCACGATTCCAACGCCTCGCTGCTGCCACATCTCCTGTCCGACCGACCGCCTTTCTCCGTGGTCTCGACCGGCACCTGGGTGGTGTCGATGGCGGTTGGCGGCAACAAGATCGCGCTCGACCCGGCCTGCGATACGCTGGTCAATGTCAACGCGCTCGGCGATCCCGTGCCGTCGGCGCGCTTCATGGGTGGCCGCGAGTTTTCCGTGCTGACCGAGGGCCAATCGGAGAACTGGACGGAAGACGATGTTGCCACGGTGCTGGCGCGCAAGACGTCCCTGTTGCCCTCGACCCAACAGGGTTCGGGCCCGTTTCCGCATCATACCGCATCATGGCTTAACGCGGACGGTATGAGCGTCGGCCAGCGCTTTGTCACCATCTCGTTCTACCTGGCGCTGATGACCGCGACCTGCCTCGACCTGATCGGCGCGGACGGTCCAACCATCGTCGAAGGACCCTTCGCCCGCAACCGGCTGTTCACCCGCATGCTGGCTGTGGCGGCGGCGCGCGCCGTCATTGCCTCCGAGGCTGCGACTGGTACCAGCATCGGCGCCGCCTTGCTGGCATCGGACCAGGGGACACCGCAAGGCAGAGGCGAAAGGACCGAACCGTCGGCCGATCCATTCTGGACAAGTTACGTGCGCTCCTGGCGTTCGGCGGTCGACGAACGAGCCTGACCGCCGAGCTCATGGCGCCCTGATGTCCGGAGATGCCTAGCCCGCATAGAGCAATCCTTGCGGATCGATCTCCGGCTTGCGGCCGGCAACTATGTCGGCAAGGAACTTTCCCGAACCGCAGGCCATGGTCCAGCCGAGATGACCGTGGCCGGTGTCGAGGTAGAGATTGTCGTACCGCGCCCGGCCGATGACCGGCACAGAGTTCGGCATCATCGGGCGAAGTCCAGCCCAGAGCTCGGCCTTGCTCTCGTCGAAAGCGCCGGGGAACAGGTCCTTGGCGGTGTTCAGGATCGAGTTGAAATCGCGTGGCTTGAACGTGCGGTCGAACCCGGTGAACTCCGCCGTCGAGGACATCCGCAGCCGATTTCCCAGCCTGGAATAGCCGATCAGCCGGTCCTCGTCGGCGCCACCCATGATCGGCCCCTTGCTTTCATCTTCCAGCGGAACAGTCACGGTATAGCCCTTCACGGGATAGACGGGCAGATCGATGCCGTAGCGGCGGCCGAGCAGACCGCTCTCCGGCCCCATGGAAATGACCACTGCGTCACCCGCCACCGGGCCGGCCGAGGTCATCACGGCGCGCACCCGGTCGCCGTCGATGTCGAGGCCTTCGACCGTGGTGCCGTAGAGGAATTGGACGCCGAGTTTCTCGGCGGCATAGGCAGCGAGGTTCTGCGTGAATTGGCTGGAGTCGCCGGTCTGGTCGATCGGCGAATAGACGCCGCCGGCTATCTTGTCCTTGGCGCCGGCAAGGCCGGGCTCGAGCTCGACCAGCCGGTCGCGGCCGACGATCTCGATCGGCAGGCCGTGTTCGCCGAGATAACGATAATTGTCGGTGCCGGTATCAAAGCTCTGCTGCGAGCGGAAGAAATAGAGAATGCCTTTCTTGCGCTCGTCATAGTGGATGCCGGTCTCGGCGGAGACGGCGTTGATGCAGTCGCGCGAATAGAGCGCCAGACGCAGCTTGACGTCGGTGTTGGCGCGCATGCGCTTATGCGTGCACTGGCGCAGGAAGCGCAGGCTCCAGGCGAAAAAATACGGATCGAAGCGCAGCCGCACCTTGATGCCTAGATCGTGGTTGTAGAGGCCGCGCAGGAACGTCTTCAGCGCGGCTGGCGAGGCCCAGGCGGTGGCGTCTCCGGGTGACACCAGGCCGGCGTTCGACCGGCTGGTGCCGCGTGCTGCCGCCGGATGGCGCTCGATCACTATCACCTCATGGCCGGCGCTGGCCAGATAATAGGCCGCCGCCGTACCGACGACGCCGGCCCCAAGCACCAGGATTTTCATTCCGCCCCCAGCGCGCTGAACCAACCTTTGCGGAGAGCCCACTTCACCCCAGAGCCGAATTCTTGCTGGTCAGGATGCGCTCCCAGGCAAGCGCATCGGCAACGATCTGGTCGAGGTTGTCGCGCTGCGGGGTCCAGCCGAGCTCGCCGCGCGCCAGCTCCGAATTGGCGACGACCGCGGCGGCGTCGCCGGCGCGGCGATCGCCCATCCGCACGTCGAAATCATGGCCGAAGACGCGGCGGACGCTGTCGATGACCTCGAGCACCGAATACCCGTGGCTGTAACCACAATTGGCGACCAGGCTCGATCCGCCGGCACGCAGCCGCTGAAGCGCCAGCCGATGCGCCGCCGCCAGGTCGCTGACGTGGATATAGTCGCGCATGCAGGTGCCGTCCGGCGTCGGATAGTCGGTGCCGAACACCTGCATGAAGGGGCGCTTGCCGAGCGCCGTCTCGCAAGCGACCTTGATCAGATGCGTGGCACCGGGCGTCGACTGGCCGGTGCGGCCCTTCGGATCGGCGCCGGCGACGTTGAAATAGCGCAGCGCCGTATAGCGCAACCCATGGGCAATTGCCGCGTCGCGCAGCATCCATTCGCTCATCAGCTTGGACAGGCCATAGGGCGATTCCGGCGCAAGCCGGGCATCCTCGCGCACCGGCTCCAGGCCGGCGCCGCCATAGACGGCGGCGGTCGAGGAAAAGATGAAATTGGGTACGCCTTCGCGCACCGCGGTCTCGATCAGGGAGCGCGTCTTGCAGGTGTTGTTCTCGTAATAGGCAAGCGGGTCGGCGACCGATTCGGGGACCACGATCGAGCCGGCGAAATGGATGATGGCGTCGACCTTATTGTCGCGAATGATCGAAGCGACCAGTTCCCTGTCGGCGACGTCGCCGACGACGAGCTTTGCTTCCGGGGCGACCGCCCATTCAAAGCCGGTGGAAAGCCGGTCGAGGACGACGACGCTGTCGCCCGTGTCCAGCAATTCCCAGACCATATGGCTACCGATATAGCCGGCACCGCCTGTCACCAAAACCGTCATCCGCATCCTCGCTATTCATGATTTGTCGGAACTGTCTCAATCGTCGCCGTACTGGAAAATCTGCCGCCAGGCCATTAAAACCTGCGGTAACCAGTCTCATCGGCGCGTGGCATTGTCCTGAAACAAGATTGATCCACATCAAGGGAATAGGCCACGTTCCGTGGTCGTTAGGAACAGGCTCGGGGCGTGGCATTTTGACCAAAAAGGCCAGGTGGACGATGAATGGGCCAATGACTATGATCCCGCGCAAAACTGGGAAGGCGACATGAATTACCAGCGGTTTTTCGAGGAAGCGATCGACCAGCTCCATGCGGAGCGTCGCTACCGCGTCTTCGCCGACCTTGAGCGTATCGTCGGGAAATTCCCGCGCGCCATCTGGCGCGCCAATGGCCGCGCCGAGGAAATCACCGTCTGGTGCTCCAACGACTATCTCGGCATGGGCCAGCATCCCGACGTCATTGCCGCGTTCCAGAAGGCGGCAGGCAAGATGGGGTCGGGGGCCGGCGGCACCCGCAACATTTCCGGCACCAGCAACCCGCTGGTCGAGCTCGAACTGGAGCTGGCCGACCTGCACGACAAGGAAGCCGCACTGGTTTTCACCTCCGGCTTCGTTTCCAACGAGGCGTCGATCTCGACCATTGCAAAGCTGCTTCCCAATTGCCTGATCATCTCGGACGAGCTCAACCACGCTTCGATGATCGAGGGCGTGCGGCGCTCAGGCGCCGAGAAGAAGATCTTCCGCCATAACGACGTCGCGCATCTCGAAAGCCTGCTGCAGACGGCCGGCCGCGAGCGCGCCAAGCTGATTGTCTTCGAGAGCGTCTATTCGATGGACGGCGACATCGCGCCGATCAAGCAGATCGTCGATCTCGCCGAGCGCTACAACGCCATGACCTACATCGACGAGGTCCACGCCGTCGGCATGTACGGGCCGCGCGGCGGCGGCATCACCGAGCGCGAAGGGCTGGCCGACCGCATCGACATCATCGAGGGCACGCTGGCCAAGGCGTTCGGTACGCTTGGCGGCTACATCGCCGGCAACACTGCGGTGATCGACGCGGTGCGCTCCTATGCGCCGGGCTTCATCTTCACCACGGCGTTGCCGCCGGCGATCGCCGCCGCGGCAACCACCTCGATCCGCCATCTCAAGCGCTCGCAGGCCGAGCGCGATGCGCAGCTGCGTCAGGCGACACGGACCAAGCAAGTGCTGGCCGCGGCCGGCCTGCCGGTGATGGAGTCGCCTACCCACATCGTGCCCCTTCTGGTCGGCGATCCCGAGCTCTGCAAGATGGCCAGCGACCGCCTGCTCGGTGTGCACGGCATCTACATCCAGCCGATCAACTATCCGACGGTGCCGCGCGGCACCGAGCGGCTGCGCATCACGCCTACACCGTTCCATTCGGACGCGTTGATTGCGTCCCTGCAGGACGCGCTGGTCGAGACATGGGATGCGTTGGGGATTCCCTACGGTTCGGCGGGCCGACCGTCGGTCGCCAAGAGCGATCGCGTCATTCCACTGCTGGTGCCGAAGTCGGGCGGCTGAAGCCCGTTTGAAACTCTACTCCGGCGGCCATCTGACGCGGCTTTCTGCGCTTCCGGTGCTCACGGACCTGAAGCCCGTTTGAAACTCTACTCCGGCGGCCATCTGACGCGGCTTTCTGCGCTTCCGGTGCTCACGGACCCAAATGTCCGCTGCGCTCCGGTTCTCGAAACCCACGCCAGCTGACTCGCCGGAGCGAGTTTCAACTCGGGCTTCGAGGCAGCTCACATACTCTTCATCCATTTCGCCAGCCGGTGCGCGGCTTCCTCGAGCTGGTCGAGACGGCGGTGGAAGCATAGCCTGAGGAAGGCTTCGCCGCCGGGGCCGAAGGCGGTGCCGGGAGCCAGGCCGACATTGGCGCGGTCGACCATGTCGAAGGCGGCGGCGCGGGAATCGGTGATGCCGTCGACCGCGAAGAACAGATAGAATGCGCCCTGCGGCACGGTGAACCGCGCCCTTCCGGTTTCGGCGAGAATGCCGCAGACCAGGTCGCGCGCCGCCCTCGCCCGCTCCACCTGCTCGACGATGAAGGCGTCGCCCTCATCGAGGGCAACGACGGCGCCGCGCTGCATGAACTGCGCAACGCCGGAGGTCGAATACTGGACCAGGTTCTCGAACACCTGCTGCAAGGCGGGATGAATCTTGATCCAGCCGATGCGCCAGCCGGTCATCGCCCAATTCTTGGAGAAGGAATTGACGAACAGGATGCGGTCCTCATCGGCCATGATGTCGATGAAGGACGCCGCCCGGCCGTGGCCGTAATGAAACAGCGAATAGATCTCGTCGGCGATGATCCACAGGCCCCTTTCGCGGGCAAGATCGAGGATCGCCTGCAGCGTCTCCTTGTCGGCGGTCCAGCCGGTCGGGTTGGACGGCGTGTTGACGAACAGCGCCTTGGTCCGCGGCGTGATCGCGGCTGCGATCTTGTCGACATCGCAAGACCAGCCATTTCCAGACTGGTCGAGCGTGACCGCGACCGGCACGGCGCCGGCGACGCCGGCGGCGGCGGCGAAGTTCGGCCATGCCGGCGACAGGTAGACGAGTTCGTCGCCCTTGCCGGCCACCGCGTCGATGGCCATCTGGATGGCATGCATGCCGGAGCCGGTGACGATGAATTCCTCGTTGGCGAAAGTCTTGCCGAAATGCCTGGTGTAGTAGCGGGCGAGTGCCTGCCTGAGTTCGGGAATGCCCCTCTGCCAGGTGTAGAAGGTTTCACCGCCGGCGAGTGCCTTGGCGGCGGCATCAGTGATGAAGGCAGGCGTCGGCAGGTCGCCCTCGCCGGCCCAGAGCGGGATCATGCCGTCGCGGCCGCGGCCACGGTTCATGACGGCGACAATGCCGCTTTCAGGCGCCGCCCGCGCTTCGGCGCGCAGAGTATCGATCAGGGTCATGGATGGGTCCGTTTTCGTTTGCTCGACTGCTAGCGTGTTTCAGGGCGGACGAAAACAGAAAACCCCGGCCGCAGGCGACCGGGGTTTTGGTCCAGAAAGTTACCGCAGGCGCTACTTTCTGGCGAGGAGATCGCGAATTTCGGTGAGCAGCGCGACATCGGCCGGCGGCGGGGCAACCGGGGCGGCCGGTTTCTCGCGCTCCAGCCGTTTGCGCAGATTGTTCACCGCCTTGACCATCAGGAAGATGATGAAGGCGAGAATAAGAAAATTCAGCGCCACGGTGATGAAGCTGCCATAGGCGAAGACCGCCCCCTGTTTCTTCGCATCCGCCAGCGAAGTTGCATTCACCGCAGAAGACAGGGGTATGAAGTAGTTGTTGAAGTCCAGTCCTCCGAAGATCGCGCCAACAATAGGCATGATGATGTCGTCGACCAGCGAGGTGACGATCTTGCCGAAGGCAGCGCCAATGATGACGGCGACGGCCAGGTCCATCACATTGCCCCTGGAAATGAATTCCTGAAATTCTTTCAGCATTCGACCCTCCTTGTCCTGACCGGCCGTTCTGCCGCTCCTCCGGCATCGACCGGCGGGCAGAATAGCAAAAACCTGCGGTTGCAACAGGATCAAAAGCTGGTTTCAGCCGGTCACGATTGCCCGACGCAGCCGATATAATACGCCGAAAGCCGCGATGGACTTGATCGCCAAGCTGTGATTGCGTCTGCAAGGCCGGATGAAAAAACCGGCGCAGGGAGGAAGTTCGAGGCGTGCAGGGCTGGTTCATCGTCATCATCGCGATCGCCTATGTGACGTTGCTGTTTGCTATCGCCAGCCTGGGCGACCGGCGCTCGACGTCATCGGGGCCTGGCCGCGCCCGGCCCTTCATCTATGCGCTCAGCCTCGCCATCTACTGCACCTCCTGGACCTTCTTCGGCTCGGTCGGGCTGTCCTCCGAGCGCGGCCTGGAGTTCCTCGGCATCTATATCGGACCGGTGCTGGTGTTCGTGTTCGGCTTTCCGCTGCTGCAGCGCATCGTCAGGCTGGCCAAGACCGAGAAGATCACCTCGATCGCCGACTTTCTCGGCGCCCGCTACGGCAAGAGTTTTGCTGTCGCGGCGATCGCCACACTGATCGCGACCATCGGCGCGGTGCCCTATATGGCGCTGCAATTGAAGGCGATCTCGGGCTCGGTCAGCCTGATGGTCGAGCACTATACCGGCTCGCCGCCGTCGTTCGATCCGTTCGTCAGCGACATCTCGCTGGTCGTTGCCATGCTGCTGGCGCTGTTTGCGGTGCTGTTCGGCACGCGCCACGCCGATGCCACCGAGCACCAGGACGGGCTGGTGCTGGCTGTGGCGGTCGAGACCGTGGTCAAGCTCGCCGCCTTCCTGGCGATCGGCCTGATGGTCACGTTCCTGATCTTCGGCGGGCCAGGCGATATGTTCGACCAGCTCGCCGAAAACACGAAGGTGCGCCAGGCGATGGGCTACAACACCTCGCTCGCTACCTGGCTGGTGCTGACATGCCTGAGCGGCTTTGCCATCCTCATGCTGCCGCGCCAGTTCTACGTCACCATCGTCGAAAACCGCAGCGAGGCCGAGCTGCGCACCGCGACATGGGTGTTTCCGCTCTATCTGGTGGCAATCAACCTGTTCGTGCTGCCGATCGCATTGGCCGGCCTGGAACTGGTCGGCCCCAAGACCAGCAGCGACCTTTACGTGCTGTCGCTGCCGCTGTTCAGCGGCCACGACGTGCTGGCCATGGCCGCCTTCATCGGCGGGCTGTCGGCGGCGACCGCAATGGTGATCGTCGAAAGCGTCGCGCTGTCGATCATGATCTCCAACGACCTGGTCATTCCGCTGTTCGTGAGGCGATTGCTGCGGACCACGACCTCCGAGAACGAGGACTGGTCGACGCTCATCCTCAATGTACGGCGGGCGGCGATCTTCATCATGCTGTTTATCGCCTTCCTCTACTACCGCGAGAGCACCAACAGCGCGCGGCTGTCCTCGATCGGCCTGATGTCGTTCGCCGCGATCGCGCAGTTCGCGCCGGCGTTGATCGGCGGCCTGGTCTGGCGCGGCGCCAACGGAAGGGGTGCGGCGCTTGGCATGGTCGCCGGCATCGTCGTCTGGAGCTACACGCTGCTGCTTCCCTCGCTCGTCGCGCCCGATACCGGCATCCTCGTCCACGGCCTGTTCGGCTTAGATGCGTTGCGGCCGCAAGCGCTTTTCGGCACCGTCGCCGAGCCGCTGAACCATGGCGTGCTGTGGAGCCTCTCGATCAACACGCTGTTTTTTGTGTTCGGCTCGCTGTCGCGGGCGTCGGTGCCGCTGGAACGCATCCAGGCGTCGATCTTCGTGCCGCGCGAAGCGGGTCCGCTGCCCAGCCTGCGCCGCTTCCGCACCACCATTACCGTCAACGACCTCAAGGACACGATCGCGCGCTATCTCGGTGTCGAACGGACCGAGCGGTCCTTTCAGTCGTTCGAAAAGAGCAGCGGCACTTCACTGCTCGGCAACGAACAGGCCAGCATGGATGTCATCCGCTTCTCCGAGCAGCTTCTGGCCAGTGCCGTCGGCTCATCCTCGGCGCGGCTGATCCTGTCGCTGCTGCTGCGCCGCAACGACCGCGAATCCAAGGACGCCTTCCGCCTGCTCGACGACGCCACCGAGGCGCTGCAGCACAATCGCGATCTGCTGCAGATCGCACTCGACCAGATGGAACAGGGCATCACTGTCTTCGACCGCGATTTCCGGTTGATTTGCTGGAACCGCCAGTACCGGGCGCTGTTCGACCTGCCCGACGAGATGGGCCAGGTCGGCGTCTCACTCGATCGTATCCTGCGCCACCTTGCCGAGCGCGGTGACATACCGGCAGACCAGCGCGTCACCATGCTCAACCGCCTGACCAGCTTCGTCAGCCCATGGCAGATGGAGCTGAAGACAAGCGGGCGCATCCTGGAATTGCGCTCCAATCCGATGCCGGACGGCGGCATCGTCGCCACCTACGCCGACATTTCTGGACGTGTCGAGCAGGATCTGGCGCTTAAGCGCGCCAACGAATCCTTGGAACAGCGGGTGAAGAGCCGCACCGCCGAGCTCACCCGCGTCAACGAGGAGCTGGCGCAGGCGCAGATGCTGGCCGAGGAGGCCAATCTCGGCAAGACCCGCTTCCTCGCTGCCGCCGGCCACGACATCCTGCAGCCGCTGAACGCCGCCCGCCTCTATTGCTCGTCGCTGATCGAGAAGACCGGCAAGGGACCTGCCGGCAAGGCGGCGATGAACATCGAATCGTCGCTGGAATCGGTCGAGACCATCCTCGGCGCGGTGCTCGACATTTCGCGCCTCGATGCCGGCGCGATGAAGCCGGACGATACGAGCTTCGGCCTCGACGGACTGCTGCGCCAGATCGGCAACGACTTCCGGCCGCTTGCCGCCGAAAAGAAGCTCGAACTCTCGATCATGCCGTCGTCGCTCAGCGTCATGACGGACCGCAATCTGCTGCGCCGCCTGATCCAGAACCTGGTTTCCAACGCCATCAAGTATACGCGCCGTGGCCGCATCCTGGTCGGCGCGCGGCGGCGCGGCGAACTGGCCGAGATCCAGGTTATCGACACCGGCATCGGCATTGCCGGCGACCAGCTGAACACCGTGTTTCGCGAATTCACCCGGCTCGACGAGGGCGCACGCGAGGCGGAAGGCCTCGGCCTTGGGCTCTCCATTGTCGACCGCATCGCCCGCGTCCTGCGCCTCGAAATCCGGATCTTCTCCAACCCAGGCAAGGGCACACGCTTTTCCGTGTTGCTGCCGGTGGTGGCCGTGCAGGCACCGCGGCGCGAGGCCGAGGCGAAGCCGCCTGCCCGTGCCGCGGCCTCGCTTGCCGGGCTCCATGTGCTCTGCATCGACAACGACGCCCGCATCCTCGACGGCATGCGGCTGCTGCTCGAGGGCTGGGGCTGCAGCGTCGACACGCTTTCCGGCGCGGAGGATCTCGAGAGGTCCGGCGTGCATCGGCCGGACATCGTGCTTGCCGACTATCATCTCGACAACAGGACCGGCCTCGAATTGATCGCCCAGTTGCGTGCGATCCATGGCGAGGACCTGCCGGCCGTGCTGGTCACCGCCGACCGCTCCAGCGAGGTTCGCGCCGCTGCCGACAGGCTCGACGTGCCGGTGATCAGCAAACCACTGAAACCGGCGATGCTGCGCTCGATGATGGCCAGGGTCAGGCCGCTGGCGCCGGCGGCCGAATAGGAATCAGCCGGCCGCCTGAACCGGGTCGCTGCCGATTTTGGACAAAAGGATGACCGCCTGGGTGCGGCTGTCGACGCCGAGCTTCTGCAGGATAGCCGAGACATGCGCTTTGATCGTTGCTTCGGAGACCCCGAGCTCATAGGCGATCTGCTTGTTGAGCAGTCCCTCAGCCAGCATGCCGAGCACGCGCGTCTGCTGTGGGGTCAGCGCCTGCAGTCGCTTGATCAGGTCGGAAATCTCGGGATCGCGCTCGACGCCGAGATCGACCCCGGCGGGTGCCGCGATATCACCTGCGAGCACCGACTGCACCGCATTGCGGATCTCCTCCATGCTGGCCGATTTGGAGATGAAGCCGGAGGCGCCGAGATCGAGCGCGCGCCGGATCGTCACCGGATCGTCATGCGCCGAGACCACCATCATCGGCACCGCCGGATGGATGCCGCGCAACGAAATCAGGCCGGAAAGGCCGCTTGCCCCCGGCATCGAGAGATCGAGCAGCACCAGATCGACGTCCTCATTGGCCAGGACCAGCGCCTTGGCGCTTTCGAAATCGCCGGCCTCGTGAATGGCGGCAACGTCTCCGATGCCCGCGAGTGCCTCCCTCAATGCACCGCGAAAAAGCGGATGATCGTCGGCAATGACGAATGTGTAGCCCAACGGTGATATCCCTCCCCGAATCCCGTTGGCGATTTTCCGCCTTGCAGGATCTGAACGATCATAACGCTACGCCTGCTGTTCGGCGTGGCCGGCTTGCTATTCCCGCCCCAGGTCTTTTTGCGAATTGCCTAGGTCTTTTGCGAATTGGGCTTGGCGCCGTCTTCGTCCTTGTCCATGTCCTTGACGATGTCCATGAAGCTGCGCAGGAAGCGCTCCATGTAGCCCATCGTCTTGTTGAAATCCTCCTCGCTGGGCAAAGTCGATTCGAAACGCGCGGCAAGCGAATTTTCGAGCTTGGCGACGCGCTCGTCGAGCGCCTTCACCGAATTTTGCAGCCGGTCGACCTCATCCTGGAGGGCGGCACGTTCGTCGGCCGCCGTCTTGCAGACGAGCTGGCCGGAGCGTTCCTCGCAGAGCGACATGGCGCCGGTTTGCGTATCCATGCGGACATAGCCATTGGCCGATTTCTCCAACCGGTAGCGATCGGCTTCCTCGGAAAAGGCCGACGCCGCGATAAGCGACACCACTGCTGCGGGGATCAAGACGTGTTTCAGACGCATGTTTTCCTCCATGAGCCAGTCAGCGCAATCTATCACAGTTTGCGCCTGAAATGGGGACGAACCTGAAATGGGGAAGAACACGGGCCTGCCCTTCCCCGCGTGGTCGGTTCGGACTATAGCGCAACCATGTCCGAGATCATCTACAAGATAGTTCCCAAGGCGCTGTGGCGCGAGGCTGAAAGAGAAGGCCGCTTCACCGGCGCGCCTATCGACGTTGCCGACGGCTTCATCCATTTTTCCACCGCCGGGCAGGTTCGGGAAACGGCAGTAAAACATTTCGCCGGCCAGGCCGGGTTGCTGCTGGTTGCCGTCGACAGCGCGCGCCTCGGCGATGCGCTGAAATATGAGGTCTCGCGCGGCGGCGCCCTGTTCCCGCATCTCTATGGCGGGCTCGGCCTCGATGCGATCGTTTCGGTGCAGGCATTGCCGCTCGGCGCTGACGGCCGGCATGAATTCCCGGCGCTGGAGGCCGAATGAGCGCGTTCGACCGGATCGGCCAGAAACTGCTGTTCACGCTCGATCCGGAAACCGCGCATGGGCTGTCGATTGCCGCGCTGCGATGCGGGCTGCCGGTCGCCGGTCGTCCGCCGCAGGACAACAGGTTAAAGGTCAGCCGTTGCGGGCTGGATTTCCCGAACCCGCTCGGCATGGCCGCGGGTTACGACAAGAATGCTGAAGTGCCGGACGCGCTGCTCGGCCTCGGCTTCGGCTTCGCCGAGGTCGGCACGATCACGCCGCTGCCGCAGACGGGCAATCCGAAGCCGCGCATCTTCCGGCTGCCTTCGGACGGGGCGGTGATCAACCGGCTGGGCTTCAACAATGAAGGCCACGCCGCCGCAGAGAAGCGTCTTGCCGCCCGAAAAGGCCGCCCCGGCATCATCGGCATCAACATCGGCGCCAACAAGGACAGCGCCGACCGCGTCAGTGATTATGAGCGCGGCGTGATCCGGTTCGCGCGATACGCCGGCTATCTGACAATCAATATCTCCTCGCCGAACACGCCGGGCCTGCGCAATATGCAGGCGCGCGAACAGCTTGGCGAGCTCCTGTCGCGGGTCATGGCCGCGCGTGCGGCGGCACCGGCAAAACCGCCCGTGTTCCTCAAGATCGCGCCGGATCTGGTCGAGGCCGAGCTTGAGGACATCGCTGCCGAGATCAGCGACAAGCAAATGGACGGCGTCATCGTCTCCAACACAACGATCGCGCGAGCCGGCCTGAGCAGCGCCGGCCTTGCCGGCGAGACCGGCGGGCTTTCGGGGAAACCCTTGTTCGAGCGCTCGACTATCGTGCTGGCAAGGATGCGAAAACTGCTTGGCCCGGATCCTACTATCATCGGCGTCGGCGGCGTCGATTCCGCCGAGACGGCGCTGGAAAAGATCCGTGCCGGCGCCGATCTCGTCCAGCTCTATACCGGCATGATCTATGCCGGGCCCGCGCTGCCGGGGCGCATTCTTTCCGGCATGGCCCGTTTCATGGACAATCAAGGGCTGAAGTCGCTGTGCGAGCTTCGCGACAGCCGCCTCGATCACTGGGCGGCGAAACCGCTTTAGCGATCAGTTAAAGGCTGTGCGCACCCGCAGCCGCAATATGGCGAGCAGGCTGAAGCCGCGTACCAGCAGGAAGACATGCAACGCCGCCCACAAGCCGTGATTACCGAAGGCCGGCGCCAGGATCAGCAGCGCGGCGCTGAACGCCAGGAATGACAACAGCATCATGTTGCGCATGTCGCGCGACCATGTTGCGCCGATGAAGACACCGTCCATCTGGAAAGCCAGCACGCCGCTGAGCGCGGTGAACGCCGCCCAGGGCAGGTAGATGTCGGCAATGGCGCGGACGTCCGTCGAGGTCGTGATCAGGGCGATCAGATCCGTGCCCTCCAGCAGGAAGAAGAGCGTCGCCGCGCCGGCCAGACCGAGCCCCCAAAGCAGCGTCAGACGCACCGCCTGATCAAACGCCGTGGCGGCACGGGCGCCGATGGCGCGCCCGGCGAGCTGTTCGGCAGCGGTGGCGAAACCATCGAGGAAATAGCCGGCAACCAGGAAGAGGTTCATCAGCACGGCGTTGGCGGCCAGCGTCAGAGTGCCGAATTGTGCGCCCTGGCGCGTGAACAGCGCGAAGGCGGCGAGCAGCGAAAAGGAGCGGATCATGATATCGCGATTGAGCGACATCATGCGCAGGAATGCCGGCAGATCGAGGACGCGGTGGCGCGGCAGCCTGGGCGCCGCCCAAAAGCGCCGGCCGACAATGGCGAGACCAAGCAGCATGGCGACGAATTCGCCGGTGACCGTTGCCCAGGCAACGCCGGCAACGCCCCAGCCGAGCTCCAGGCCAAGCAGGAAGCAGAGGACGATGTTGATGCCGTTCAGCATCAACTGCAGCATCAGCCCGAGCCCGCCCTCGCCGCGCCCAAGCACGTAACCGAGGATGGCGTAATTGATCAGCGAGAACGGTGCCGCGAGCATCCTGATGCGGATATAGACGTCCATCGCCGCGCTGACGCGCGGTTCGGCGCCTATGAACCATTGCCCGGCGGTGGAGACCAGCGGCGCAAGCGCGGCAAGCACGACGCCGGCGACGACCGCGATCAGCACGGCGCGCCAGAACACCGCCTGCTCCTCCAGCGCATCGCCGCGCCCGAAGGCCTGGGCGACGAGGCCGGTGGTGCCGGAGCGCAGGAAATTGAAGGTGGTGAAGACGACATCGAAGATCAGGGCGCCGGCCGCCAGGCCGCCGAGAAGGGCGGCGTCGCCGAACTGCCCAACCACCGCCGTGTCGACAATTCCGAGCAGCGGCGTCGTCAGATAGGCAAGCGTCATCGGCACGGCGATGGCGAGCACCGAGCGGTTGGTGACGACGAAGGCCCCGGCTTCGGTGGCGTGGGCTTCGGTGGGTAAAGCCTGCTCCAAACGCGTGTTGCTTCCTGTTGCGGCTTGATCGGCCAGCCGATGTGCCCCAGTTTGCGGACCTCGCGCAACCATCCACCCCGTTATGGTCAACCGAAATCCGCCTCTGGCGCACCGGCCGCCCCATGCCCTTGCAGATCGTTCATCATCCCGACTATGACGCCGGCTTCGCCGTCAACCACCGCTTCCCGATGAGCAAATATCCGCTGCTGATGGATGCGTTGCGGGCACGCGGCCTGGCACGTCCCGAAGCGCTCAACAAGCCGGAGGCGGCGCGGCCATCATGGCTGAAGCTTGCCCACGCGGCAGACTATGTCGACCAGGTGCTTGCCTGCAAAGTGCCGGTGGCGATCGAGCGCGAGATCGGCTTTCCCGTCGGACCGCGGGTTTCGCTGAGGGCGCAGCTCGCAACGGCCGGCACGGTGCTGGCGGCGCGGCTGGCGTTGCTGAACGGCATCGCCTGCAACACCGCCGGCGGCAGCCATCATGCACGGCGCGCGCAAGGCGCCGGCTTCTGCACCTTCAACGACGTAGCCGTTGCCGCGCTGGTGCTCCTCGCCGAAGCTGCTGTCCAAAACATCCTGGTCGTCGACCTCGACGTGCATCAGGGCGACGGCACGGCGGATATCCTGAACGACGAGCCGCGCGTGTTTACCTTCTCCATGCATGGCGACCGCAACTACCCCGCGCGCAAGATCGCCTCCGATCTCGATGTCGCCCTGCCCGACGACGCCGGCGATGCAGCCTATCTGGAGCGGCTGGACGCCATCCTGCCGGAGCTGTCGGCGCGAAGGCGCTGGGACCTCGTCTTCTACAATGCCGGCGTCGATGTCCATGTCGAGGACCGGCTCGGCAGGTTGTCGCTCACGGATGACGGGCTGCGCGCCCGCGACGATATGGTGATCCGCCATTTCCGCACGCTTGGCATACCGGTATGCGGCGTTATCGGCGGCGGCTATTCGACGGATGTCGCAGCACTTGCTGCACGGCATGCCATCCTGTTCGAGGTGGCGGCGGGCTACGCCTGAAAATTCACTTCCGGTAGTTAGCGATCCTGAGCAGGATGAAGGCCGGCACGACGATCGCGGCACCGAGCAGGATGTAGCCGAGAAAGCGGTCGATGGCGTGGAAGCCCAAATTCCACAGGTCGATGAAGAATTTGCGAATGCCATAAAGCACATCCATCGGCGACCAGCCGAAGGCATTCATGACCAGCCCGACGAGGAACGACACCACAAGCAGCTTCAGGATCACCCGGAGCGGCGTATCGCCGAGAAAGCGGTTCAGTGCGGACAAGCCTGTCTCCACAGTCGGGTGCCGCGATTCGGGCACATGCCTAGAAATACGCAGTTGATAGCCCTGCATCAAGCCGAGCCCTCAAACCGGATTGCGCATCGGCGCCGGGCCATGATATCGGAGGAACCAGCGCGGGTATGATGTAATGGTAGCTTGTCAGCTTCCCAAGCTGAACGCGCGGGTTCGATTCCCGCTACCCGCTCCAGCTCTTGCCCCCCGGTGCATTGCACTTGTTCTGGCCAAGCTGAAAACCAGCGGATTTATAGGCAGTTTTACAGCCCGGGCTGGCCGTCTTTCATCTGTTTGGCCGATGTGCCAGTTCGTGGAATATCTCACATTGAGGGTCGGCGGGGCCTCGAATGACCCCAACCGGAAAGTCTACCCTTGGTCCGCTGGCTTCTGCTGGCGGGCCTTTTTTGAGCATCAGGCAGTAGTGGCCGACGTGCATCGGCGCCGCTGCTGGCGGGCCTGTCTGGTCGTCTGGCCGGCCACGGGATGCGCTCCGCTTGCCGCTCCAGCCCTTATCCCACCTCCCGCAGAATAAAGTCGTGCAGCATCTTGGCTGCCGGTGACAGCGCGCGGTTCTTCACCGTGATCAGGCTGTAGGGCCTGACCTCGATGTCGAATTCAGTCTGGACAACATCGATGGCGCCGGCCAGGCCTTCGGGGTTCTGGATGAACTTCGCGACCTGGATCGAAACCGGCGCAATGGCGTCGGATTGCGCGACCATGACCAGAGTCAATAGCAGCGAGCTGGTGTTGAGGATGCGGTCCGGCAGCGCGATGTTGCGGTTCAAAAAGTTGCTTTCCATCGCCTGGCGCAGCGGCGAGCCGCCCGACTGGAAAACCCAGTCATAGGCGGCGGTGTCTTCCAGCCGCACCGCCTTGCCCTTGGTCAGCGGGTGGCCGCGGCGCACGATCAGGCAGGCTTTCTCGACGCCGATGACGCGCGCTTCGAACAGCCGCGGATTGAGGTCGTCGGGGATGCGGGCGATGATGAAATCGTGGCGCGAGGCGATCAGCTCGCGTGCCAGGACGTTCGAGGTCTCGACCTGCATGGTGATTTCGATGCGCGGATAAAGGCGCCGGATCTCGCGGATCGCCGGCACCGCCAGCTCGATCGCCGGTGCTGTCACCGCGCCCAGGAATACCGAGCCGCCCTTGCCCGCCTTGAGCTCGAAAATCTCGCGGTCGACCTCACGCATCTCGAGCAGGATCGATCGCGCGCGCCGTGCCAACGCCTTGCCATAGGGTGTCAGCGTGATGCCGCGCGGCAGCCTTTCGCAGAGCTTGACGTCGAGCACGGCCTCCATCTCGGCGATCATGCGCGAGGCCGCCGGCTGCGAGATGTTCATGACCTGGGCCGCGGCGCTCACTCGGCTGTGCTCGTCGAGGGCTGCGATCATACGCATGTGACGCAGGCTCAAGCCGCTGCGCAGCAAGGTTCCGCCATCACCCGGGATTTCATCGTAACTGGCTGATATTCCGCCAGGATTTCGCAGCGCTGCCATGATTCTTCCCTACTCTTACGCCCGGCGCCCTGGCAGGATCCGGCAGCGTCGTCACTAGCCTAAGCCATATCAGTCTCGATATAGCAACCATCAAAGATCGCATTTGACAGTTATGGCAAAGCGACACACCCTTCGCGCGTCCTGAGGCTTGACGGTCGGTGACGAGGGAAAACTCGTATCGATTGAAACCAGAGTCTCGGGGCCGATTGGGAGGATACCGGAGATCGATTGACGGCAGCGGCGCGTTTGGCGCTCCTGCACGATTGCGCGGCCCACGAAACCCAAGGGTACGCGTCCATCAACCAGGGAGAGTTAATGTGAAGATTATCAAGACACTGGCCGCCGTCGCGGCCCTAGGCATCGCGGCCATGACGCTGCCGGCGCAGGCGGGCGAAGGCCTGATCGGCGTGCTGATGCCCACCAAGACCTCGCAGCGCTGGATCAACGACGGCGACGCCGTCAAGTCCCAGCTCGAGGCTCTGGGCTACACTGTCGACCTGCAGTACGCGCAGGACGACATTCCGAACCAGCTCAGCCAGCTGGAAAACGAAATCACCAAGGGCCCGAAGGCGCTGATCATCGCTTCGATCGACGGCACCACGATGGGCGATGCGTTGCAGAAGGCGAATGACGCCGGCGTTGTCGTCGTCGCTTACGACCGCCTGATCAAGAAGACGCCAAATGTCGACTACTACACCACCTTCGACAATTTCGGCGTCGGCGTCATCCAGGCCAAATCGCTGCTCAAGGGTCTCGGTTATCCCGAGAAGAAGGGCCCGTTCAACATCGAGCTGTTCGGCGGTTCGCCGGACGACAACAATGCGTTCTTCTTCTATAACGGCGCCATGTCGGTTCTTCAGCCGCTGATCGACGACAAGACCCTCGTCGTGAAGTCCGGCCAGATGGGCATGGACAAGGTCGGCACGCTGCGCTGGCTGGCGGCAACCGCCCAGGCCCGCA
Source organism: Mesorhizobium sp. M0601 (assembly GCF_040320845.1). Classification (NCBI taxonomy): domain Bacteria; kingdom Pseudomonadati; phylum Pseudomonadota; class Alphaproteobacteria; order Hyphomicrobiales; family Phyllobacteriaceae; genus Mesorhizobium; species Mesorhizobium sp. M0601. Next base: position 13,278 of record NZ_JAMYQK010000029.1, on the reverse strand, counting down.
TGGACAATCTGCTCTCCGCCAACTACTCGGACGGCAGCCGCGTCGATGGCGTGCTCTCGCCCTATGACGGCCTGTCGCGCGGCATCATCGCTTCGCTGCGCGCCGTAGGCTACGGCACCGCCGATCAGCCATGGCCGATCGTCACCGGACAGGACGCCGAGACCGCTTCGGTCAAGGCGATCATCGCCGGCGAACAGTATTCGACCGTGTTCAAGGACACCCGCGAACTCGCCAAGGCGACGGTCGAACTCGTCGACAAGGTGCTCTCGGGCGGCAAGCCGGAAGGCCTCGACACCACGACCTACAACAACGACGTCAAGGTCGTTCCCTCGATCCTGTTGACACCGCACGACGTCGACAAGTCGAACTATCAGGCCCTGGTGGTCGATTCCGGCTACATCAAGGCCGAAGAGCTGAAGTAATCGCGGTTACAAAGCCTGGGGTCCTGCGCAGGCAGGGCCCCTTTTCGTTGGCGAGCCAGCCCGGTATTGTTTGCGGACCTCGCAGGAGTGGTATTCTCAATGGCATCGACGATTTTGGAGATGTGCGACATCACCAAGACGTTTCCCGGCGTCAAGGCGCTGTCGAACGTCAAGCTCATGGTCGAGGAAGGCGAGATCCATGCCGTGGTCGGCGAGAACGGCGCTGGCAAGTCGACGCTGATGAAGGTGCTGTCGGGTGTGTATCCGTCCGGCACCTATGACGGCCAGATCATCTATCGCGGCGATGAGTGCCATTTCAAAGGCATCCATGACAGCGAGCGCAAGGGCATCGTCATCATCCACCAGGAGCTTGCGCTGGTGCCGATGCTGTCGATCGCCGAAAACATCTTTCTCGGCAACGAGCACGCCAGATACGGCGTCATCGACTGGAATGCCAATGAGGCGCGCACCAGCGCCCTGCTCAAGAAGGTCGGCCTCAAGGAAGACCCCAACACGCTGATCACCAATATCGGCGTCGGCAAGCAGCAGCTGGTCGAGATCGCCAAGGCGCTCAGCAAGGAAGTGAAGTTGCTCATTCTCGATGAGCCGACCGCGAGCCTGTCCGAAAAGGACAGCCAGGCGCTGCTCGATCTGCTGCTCGAATTCAAGCGGCAAGGCATCACTTCGATCCTGATCTCGCACAAGCTCAACGAGGTGAACCGGGTCGCCGACAAGGTCACCATCATCCGTGACGGGCGGACTATCGAGACGCTGGCCAAGAAGGACATCTCGGAGGACCGCATCATTACCTCGATGGTCGGCCGTTCGCTCGACGACCGCTATCCGCCGCGCGAGCCGAAGATCGGCGAGACCGTTCTCGAAGTGAAAAACTGGTCGGTCTACCACCCCATCCATGCCGAGCGGCAGGTCATCAAGGGTATCAACCTCAACGCCCGCAAGGGCGAAGTGGTCGGCATTGCCGGGCTCATGGGTGCCGGCCGGACCGAGTTTGCCATGAGCCTGTTCGGCCGGTCCTATGGCCGTCGCATCACCGGCGAGGTGTTCCTCAACGGCAAGCCGATCGACGTCTCTTCGGTGAGCAAGGCGGTGGAACACGGCATCGCCTACGTTACCGAGGACCGCAAGACCTACGGTCTCAACCTGATCGACCACATCAAACACAACATCACGCTGGCCAACCTGCCCGGCGTGTCGCGCCACGGCGTGATCGACGATTTGCGCGAGCTTTCGGTCGCCAACGATTATCGCGGCAGGACCAATATCCGCGCCTCGAGCGTCTACCAGATGACCGGCAACCTTTCTGGCGGCAATCAGCAGAAGGTGGTGCTCTCGAAATGGCTGTTCGCCAATCCGGAAGTGCTGATCCTCGACGAGCCGACACGCGGTATCGACGTCGGCGCCAAGTATGAAATCTATACGATCATCGCGCGTCTCGCCTCCGAGGGTAAGGCAATCATCGTCATCTCGTCGGAAATGCCCGAACTGCTCGGCATCACCGACCGCATCTACGTCATGAACGAAGGACGCATCGTCGGCGAAATGGCGGCAAGCGACGCCAGCCAGGAAAAGATAATGCGCGCCATCGTCCGCGGAGAAGGAAAAGCATCATGAGCACCGAAAGCGCTCCCGGGCCGCAGACCGGCGTTGCCCAGGATCTACAACAGGGACCTCGCATTGCCGTCTCGGCGCTGGTCACCAACCTGCGCGAATACGGGTTGGTGCTGGCGTTGATCGCAATCATGGTGTTCTTCCAGTTCACCACGTCCGGAACGCTGTTCAAGCCGGTGAACCTCAGCAATCTCGTACAGCAGAACAGCTTCATCATCGTGATGGCGCTGGGCATGCTTCTGGTGATCGTTTCGGGTCACATCGATCTCAGCGTCGGCTCCGTCGCCGGCTTCATCGGCGCACTGGCGGCGATGATGATGGTCATCTGGCCGCTTGGCCCATTGAGCAATCCGCTGGTGGTGTCGATCATCTGCCTGATCGTCGGTGGTGCGATCGGCGCGGCACAAGGCTACTGGATTGCCTATCACCGAATACCGAGCTTTATCGTCACGCTGGCGGGCATGCTGATCTTCCGCGGCATCTGCCAGGCGCTGCTGGGTGGCGGGTCTTCCGTAGGGCCGCTTCCCGTCGGCTTCAAGGCGCTCAGTTCCGGCTTCATTCCGGACCTGATCGGCCCGTTGACGCTGATACCGCCAACCGTGAACGCCGCCGGCAAAACCATTGTCGGCAGCGGCCTGACGCTGCACCTGACGACGATCGTGATCGGCCTCGTCGCCGTGCTCGCCTATGCCTATTTCGGCCTCAGGGCACGGCGCACCCGCGAGAAGCATGGCTACGAAGCCGAGCCCTTCTCGCTGTTCGTCGTCAAGACCCTGGTGATCAGCGCGCTGGCGCTGTTTCTCGTCTACCAATTCGCCACCTATAGGGGCCTCCCCATCGTTCTCATGGTGATGGGCGTGCTGATCGCGTTGTTCGTCTTCGTTACCAAACGCATGACGATCGGCCGTCGCATCTATGCGATGGGCGGCAATGCCAAGGCAGCCCAGCTATCGGGCATCAAGACCGAACGGCTGACGTTGATGGTGTTCATCAATATGGGCGTGCTGTCGGCACTCGGCGGCCTGATTATCGCAGCGCGCCTGGGGCAGGCTGTGCCGGCGGCCGGCCTCGGCAGCGAGCTCGACGTCATCGCCGCGGTGTTCATCGGTGGCGCTTCGGCGATGGGCGGCGTCGGCCAGGTGATCGGCGCGGTGGTCGGCGGCTTCATCATGGGCGTCATGAACAACGGCATGTCGATCATGGGCGTCAATGTCGATTGGCAGCAGGTGGTCAAAGGCCTGGTGCTGCTCGGCGCCGTCGTCTTCGACGTCTACAACAAGAACAAGGCTTGAGAGGCAACCAGGAGGCATACGGGTCACATCGCGACGCTGCCGGGCGGCGCAAAGAAGTCCCCCCGAGGGACCTGATCCGCGAGCGCAATCCGGACGAAGAATTTCAACCGAGGCGCGGACAGGGTCCGGGCCGCGCAGGGTAGGGTTTGCCGAGAAAGGGCAGGCCAGCCCACAATTCAGAGAGGGTTACCATGCTGATCTCACAAATCCTCGACGACGCCGAGACGATCCGCGTCGTTGCCCGCAACGGCGGCAAGACCCGCGTCATCAACGGCGCCCGCAGCGTCTATTCGCTGGCGATGGAAGCCGCGCGTACCGGCAGCGGGCTTGTCGCCCTGATCGAGCGCAAGGGCTTCGGCGAAACCGTCGATCTCGACGCAGCCTATAAGAAGGGCCGGCTGCTGTCGCCGATCAACCATCCCGATCCGGCGCATCTCCATCTCACCGGCACTGGGCTGACGCATCTCGGCTCCGCCGCGACCCGCGATTCCATGCACAAGAAGCTCAGCACGGACGGCGAGGAACAGCTGACCGATTCCATGAAGATGTTCCGCATGGGGCTTGAGGGCGGCAAGCCGGCGAAGGGCCAGATCGGCGTGCAGCCGGAATGGTTCTACAAGGGCAACGGCACCATGGCGGTGGCGCCCGGTGCGGCGCTTATGTCGCCCGCCTTCGCCCAGGATGCCGGCGAGGAGCCGGAAATCGCCGGTATCTATGTGATCGGCGACGACGGCGCCCCGTTCCGCGTCGGCTTCACGCTGTCTAACGAGTTTTCCGACCATGTCACCGAGCGTGTGAACTATCTCTTCCTTGCCCATTCCAAGCTGCGCAATGCTTCGTTCGGGCCGGAGATCCTGATCGGCGATCTGCCGTCCGATATCCGCGGCACTTCGCGCATCCTGCGCGACGGCAAGCTGCTTTGGGAAAAGCCGTTCCTGTCGGGCGAGGCGAACATGTCGCACACCATTGGCAATCTCGAGCATCACCACTTCAAATACTCAGCCTTCCGCCAGCCGGGCGACGTGCATGTGCACATGTTCGGCACGGCGACGCTGTCCTTTGCCGACGGCGTCAGGACCGAGGCCGGTGACGTATTCGAAATCGAGGCGCAGGATTTCGGCCTGCCACTGCGCAACCCGCTTGAAATCGAGCAGCCGGTGAAGGTCGCCGTGAAGGCACTTTGAGCCGGGCGTAGCCCGGAAGTGAGAGGAAGGTCAGCGCGCGGCGCGGAAATGCTTGGACAGTTTCAGGCCCTGTGCCTGATAGTTCGAGCCGAGATCAGTGCCGTAGAGCGCCCGCGGCCGTTTCAGCATGTGCTCATAGACCAACCGTCCGACGATCTGGCCGTGGTCGAGGATGAACGGCACTTCGTGGCTGCGTACCTCGAGCACCGCCCGGCTGCCGGTGCCGCCCGACGCCGAATGGCCGAAACCCGGGTCGAAGAAACCGGCATAATGGACGCGGAACTCGCCGACCAGCGGATCGAAGGGCGTCATTTCGGCGGCGTAGAGCGGCGGCACATGCACCGCCTCGCGCGACACCAGAATATAGAATTCGTCCGGATCGAGCACCAGCTCGCCGGCACCGCTCTTGTAGAGCGGCTCCCAGAAATCGACGACATCCTGCGCGGCGCGCTTGTCGACGTCGACGAGGCCGGTGTGGTGCTTGCCGCGATAGCCGACCAGCCCGTCCTTGTCGCCGTCGAGGTCGATCGATAGCGCGATGCCCCCGCCTGAGATGTTGGGTGGTTCGGTGGCGACCAACATTTCGGCGCGGTGCAACTCGTGCAACTCGTTTTCCGACAAGAGCGCATTGCCGGTGCGGAACCTGATCTGCGACAGCCGCGAGCCGGTCCGCACGACGATCGGGAAAGTGCGCGGGCTGACCTCCAGGTAGAGCGGGCCTTCATAGCCGGCGGCGATCTTGTCGAACTCGTGGCCGCGGTCGGTCATTACCCGAGTGAAGATATCGAGCCGTCCGGTCGAGCTTTTCGGGTTGGCGGAGGCGGAAATATGGGCGGGCAGCGCCAGGCTTTCGAGCAGCGGCACGATGTAGACGCAGCCGGTTTCCAGCACAGCACCTTCGGCGAGGTTGATCTCGTGCAGCTTCAGCCGGTCGAGCTTGTCGGCAACCCTGTGGTCCGGGCCGGGCAAGAAGGAAGCACGCACCCGCCAGGCCTTGTCGCCGAGCCTGAGGTCAAGGCTGGCCGGCTGGATCTGATCGGCATCGAGCGTGCGCGGCGATTTCAGCGCGCCCGTCTGGAACAGCGCGGAAATATCCTGATCGGGAAGAATGCCTGTCTGCCGCAAGGGTCTGGCTCCGTTCGAACGCCGGGCGAGGTCTTGTTCTGTCGCAGGTCCGACCGTAGACGCCTTTGGCACCTGCTTGGTACAACCCTCTTAATCATGCCGGCAATTGACGCAAGCGTGGCGCGGGTCTAAAGCTCGTTATCCCGTGGTGATTTGGCCGGTCGGCTTGCAGCCACGTTAAACAAGTCGCTAAAGGACCGTCGGGCCGCAAGGCCATATGGACCGGTTGCGACTTTCGCGACCGGTTTTTTGTTGTTTGGACCAATTTTGGTGTTTGGATGGAATGATGACCAAGAAGCGCGACTGGAAGCCTCAGACCGCACTCGTGCATGCCGGAACGCTGCGTTCCCGCTTCGGCGAGACCTCCGAGGCGATGTATCTCACCCAAGGCTATGTCTACGAGACGGCGCAAGCGGCGGAGGCCCGCTTCAAGGGCGAGGAGCCGGGCTTCATCTATTCGCGCTATGCCAATCCGACGGTCGACATGTTTGAAAAACGCATGTGCGCGCTGGAAGGAGCCGAAGACGCGCGCGCCACGGCATCCGGCATGGCGGCGGTGACGGCAGCACTGCTGTGCAGCGCCAAGGCGGGCGACCATATCGTGGCGGCGCGCGCGCTGTTCGGCTCCTGCCGCTGGGTGGTCGAGACGCTGGCGCCGAAATACGGCATTGAGGCAACGCTGGTCGACGGCACCGACATCGCCAATTGGGAAAAGGCGGTCAAGCCGAACACCAAACTGTTCTTCCTGGAAAGCCCGACCAATCCTACGCTGGAAGTGATCGACATTGCCGCCGTCGCGGCACTTGCCAATTCGATCGGCGCCAGGCTGATCGTCGATAATGTGTTCGCCACGCCCTTGCAGCAGAAACCCCTGCAGCTCGGCGCCCACATCGTCGTCTATTCGGCCACGAAGCATATTGACGGCCAGGGGCGCTGTCTTGGCGGCATCGTTCTGTCGGACAAGAAATGGATCGACGAGAACCTGCATGACTATTTCCGCCACACCGGCCCAAGCCTCTCGCCCTTCAATGCCTGGACGCTGCTGAAAGGCCTGGAGACGCTGCCGCTACGCGTACGCCAGCAGACGGAAAGTGCCGGCCGCATCGCGGATTTCCTGGCCGAGCGCCCGCAAATCGCCCGTGTCATCTATCCTGGCCGTGCCGACCACCCGCAAGCGGCCGTGGTCAAGAAGCAGATGTCGGGTGGCTCGACGCTGATCTGCCTCGATGTGAAGGGCGGCAAGCAGGCGGCCTTTGCCTTCCAGAACGCACTCGACGTCGTGCTCATTTCCAACAATCTCGGCGACGCCAAGAGCCTGATCACCCATCCGGCGACGACGACGCACAAGAACTTGACCGATGAGGCCCGCGCCGAGCTCGGCATCGGACCGGGAACACTCAGGCTGTCAGTTGGCCTTGAGGACGCCGACGACCTGCTCGAAGACATCGAGCAGGCACTGAGAGTTGCCGGATAAGGGCTGGCCGAACAGAGGCGAGCGGGGACGCGCCGATCAGGCGCCGGACGGGGTCTCTTCCAGCTCCGCGACGGCCTTGGTCTGGATAGTCATCACATTGCCGCGCCAGTCGACGGCGCCGCTCAGCCATCCGCGCGCCCAAATGGCGGGAAGCATCAGGTCTCGCGCCATCATCGCCGGGATGGTGCGCAGCGACAGCTGCCATCCCTTGGCCGAGGCCAAGGCGCATTCCGGCAGGTAGGCCGCAACCAGCACGGCGATGGCGGTTGCCGGCAGGCTGACGCCGGCGTCAGCCGCCGCGATCAGCGCAAGCACCAGCGGCGGCGCCGCGCCGATCAGGATCTCGGGGGCGAAGAACAGCGCGAAGGTGACGCGGCGCAGCCGCGCCCAGCGCGCCTGCCGCGACCAGATCTCGCCAAGCGTGCGCCGGCCGAGCGGCTGTTCGAAGGGCGAGGCGACAAGATTGACCCGCAGTCCGAGCCCGTTGACCAGCTTGGTCGCGGCGGCGTCCTCGGCGATCTCGGCGGCAAGCGCGCGGATGCCGCCATTGGCGTCGAGCATCGGCTTGTTCCACAACATGCTCTTGCCCTGCGCGAAGCCGAGGCCGAGCGCCTCTCCAGCGTACTGCCAGCGTGCCTGCAGCGTGTTGAGAAAGGCGCATTCGACCTCCCCCCAGAAACTGTCCGGCCGTGAGCCGATCGGCGTCGAGCAGACGAGGCCAGTGCCATGCCGCCATGCCGCCATCAGCTGCTGGACGTAGTCGCTCGGCATAAGCACATTGGAATCGGCAAGGATGACCCAGCGATAATGCGCCGCTTCCCAACCCTTCACGCAATTGTTGAGTTTTGGATTGCCGCTGATGCGGTCGTCACCGACTAGAAGGCGGGCGCGAATAGCTGGAAAGCGCGCCATTGCGGCGGTGATCGGCTTGACCACCGGGTCGTCGGCATGGGCAACGCAGAAGATGAGTTCGTAGCGCGGCCAGTCGAGTGAGAAGGCGCGCTCCAGCGTCTCTTCGGCAAACGGCTCGATGCCGCGTGCCGGGATGACGATCGATACCGGCGGCGCGTTGGCGGGCGGTGCGATCCTGGCTGGTCGCTTCAGCTTCAGCGAAGCTAACAGGATGCTGGCGAGATTTGAAAGAAGGAGGGCTATGGAAAGGAGGGCGGCTGCGAATGTCGGTTCCATCGAGATCTGGTCACTCCAGAAGTGCCGGCCGCATGACGGCCGTTTTCAACAATTCGACAGAACGCTGAGTCGCCCGGCACAAGCCTGCACACCATCATCGTCATGTGTCACTTAAATGACATTGTTTTTCGGCACCTGCGCTCGAGTCGGGCAAGGAGATGACGCGCATCGTTGATCAAACTGCGCTGAGCGTCGAAAGTTCCATCTACATTGCTTTGGAGCAGTTTATGTACAGCGCCGTCACCCGCAACATCGAAGTGCAGGTCAGGCCGTTCTATCTGGAGGATCACTCCGACCCGCCGCAAAACCGCTATGTCTGGGGATATCAGGTGACCATCGACAATCAGTCGGATGAGTTCGTGCAGCTTCTGTCGCGCTACTGGCACATTACCGACGGCACCGGCAAGGTCGAGGAAGTGCGCGGCCCCGGGGTCGTCGGCGAGCAACCCGGACTCAACCCCGGCGACAGCTATCAGTATACGTCTGGATGCCCGCTCTCGACGCCGTCCGGCATCATGGTCGGGCACTACACCATGCGCAACAAACGGGGCGAGACGTTCGACGTCGCCATCCCCGCCTTCTCGCTCGACTTGCCGGGAATGCGGCGCACCGTCAATTGACGGCCGTCATCCGGCCGCTGCAAACTCCGCCGGGTCGAAGTCATATTGCTTCGAGCAGAATTCGCAGGCGACGTGAATGCTGCCATCCTCGGTGCTGTCCCTGATCTCCTCGGCGGAAAAGCCTTCGAGGATGCCGTGGATCTTCTCCCTCGAGCATGAGCACTGGTCGGCGACCGGCACCCCGCCGAACACGCGGACGCCATGCTCGTGGAAAAGCCGGTAAAGCAGCCGTTCGGCGCCGATCGTCGGATCGATCAGCTCGGTCGGTTCAATAGTACCAAGCAGCGCCAGCAGCTCCTGCCAGGAATTGTCGGTCGGGTCGTGGATTTCCTCACGCGGATCGCCATCGCCACCGGGAAGGTCGGGTACGCGCATGCGCTCCGCCGACTGCGGCAGGAATTGTGCCAGCAGGCCACCGGCCCGCCATTGCTCGCGGGCACCGCCGACGCCGGGCGTCAGAAGCTTGGCAACCGAAAGCCGGAGGTCGGTCGGAATCTGCTCAGACTGGCGGAAATAAGTGCGTGCGGCATCTTCCAGTGTGACGCCGTCGAGCTGGACGATGCCCTGGTAGCGTTGTGTGTGGGCGCCCTGGTCGATGGTCAGCGCCAGGACGCCGCTGCCGAGCAGCGTCTGCGGTGACGTCTCGCCGGCAGAAGTCAAAGCCTGCAGCCGGTCGGCATCGAAGCGGGCATAAGCGCGCAGCGCGTGCGGCGTGGAGAAATCCGCGACCAGCATGTCGACCGGCCCGTCGGTGCGGGTCTGCAGAATGAACTTGCCCTCGAACTTCAGCGAAGTTCCGAGCAATACCGTCAACACACAGGCTTCAGCCAGGAGCCGGGCGACCGGCTCGGGATAGTCGTGACGGCTGAGAATAGCATCGAGCATCGGCCCGAGCTGGACGGTGCGACCGCGCACGTCGAGCGGGCCGACCTCGAACGGCACGACATGGTCGTCGCCGGCGTAGCCGAATTCGCCGAGCTTGGGTTTATGTTCAGCCAATTGATGAGTTTCCAACATGACAAAGCTCCGGGGCGCGGCGATGCCGCCCTCCGGGGCGCATGCGACGAGACGCGCTCGATTTGCGTGATGCGCCTGAGATAGGCACCACCAACTCCCGGATCAAGGCGGCCCAGATCAAGGCGGCGCAGATCAGGACGGCCCGGATCACCGCGGCTCGTATCAAGCGCCCAGGCACCAGGCCAAGACCGCCTTCTGGGCATGGAGCCGGTTCTCGGCCTCATCGAACACCACCGAATGCGGTCCGTCGATGACCTCGTCGGTAACCTCCTCACCGCGATGCGCCGGCAGACAGTGCATGAACAGCGCGTCCGGCTTGGCTTTCGCCATCAGTGCCGCATTGACCTGATAGGGCAGGAAGACATTGTGGCCGCGGGCACGGTGCTCCTGGCCCATCGACACCCAGCAGTCGGTGACGATGCAGTCGGCCTCGTGAACGGCCTCCTCGGGCGAACGGGTGAATTTCAGCTTGCCGCCATTGGCTTTCGACCAGTCGACATGCTTCTGGGCCGGTTCGCTGCCCTCGGGCACGGCGACATTCAGCTTGAAATGGAACCGCGCGGATGCCTCCAGCAGCGAATGCAGCACGTTGTTGCCGTCGCCGGTCCAAGCGATCGTTTTACCGGCCACCGGACCGCGGTGCTCTTCGAAGGTCATGATGTCGGCCATCAGCTGGCAGGGATGGGTCTCGTCGGTCAGCCCGTTAATGACGGGGACCGTAGCGTTTTCCATCAGTTCCAGCAGCCGGTCATGCGAGGTGGTGCGGATCATGATGGCATCGACGTAGCGCGACAGCACCTTGGCCGTGTCGGCAATGGTCTCCGAGCGGCCAAGCTGCATCTCGGTGCCGGTCAGCATGATCGTCTCGCCACCCAATTGCCGCATACCGACGTCGAACGACACGCGCGTGCGCGTCGACGGCTTGTCGAAGATCATCGCCAGCACCTTGCCTTCGAGCGGCTTGCTGCGTTCGCCGGCCTTGAGCCTTGCCTTTCGCACCGCTGCGTCGTCGAGCATGAAGCGCAGATCGCCTTCGGAAACGGCGGAAAGATCGGTGAAATGGCGAAGGGACATCAGGAATTCCAGGATTACTTCGCAGCGGCAGCGACGATGGCATCTGCCAGGCTCTTGGCGCCGGCACGAATGCGCTCGAGCGCTTCGTGGATCTCGGCGTCGGTGACGGTGAGAGGCGGCAGCAGGCGGATAACGTTGTCGCCGGCCGGAACCGTCAAGAGATGCTGGTCACGCAGTGCCACCGTGACCTTGGTGTTGGGCATCGCGCATTTAAGCCCGAGCATCAGGCCGGTGCCCCTGATGCTTTCGATAACATCCGGAAATTCGTCGGCGACACCAGCGAGCCCCTGCTTCAACAGCAGTGCCTTGCGCCGGACGTCTTCGAGAAAGCCGTCTTCCAGCACCACGTCGAGCACGGCGTTGCCGACCGCCATTGCCAGCGGATTGCCACCGAAGGTGGTGCCGTGCACGCCGGCGGTCATGCCGACCGCTGCCTCGTCGGTGGCGAGGCAGGCACCCATCGGGAAGCCGCCGCCGATGCCTTTGGCCACCGCCATGAGGTCGGGTGTGACACCCGCCCATTCATGCGCGAACAGCTTTCCGGTGCGGCCGACGCCGCATTGGACCTCGTCGAAAATCAGGAGCAGTCCGTGCTGATCGCAGAGCTGCCTGAGCCGCTTCAGCGATTGCGTCGGCACTTGCCTGATGCCGCCCTCGCCTTGCACCGGCTCGATCAGGATCGCCGCGGTTTCAGGCGTGATCGCCTTCTCGGCGGCATCCACATCGTCGAAACCGACCTGGTCGAAGCCGTCGACCTTGGGGCCGAAACCTTCCAGATACTTGTACTGGCCGCCGGCGGCGATGGTCGCCAGGGTGCGGCCGTGGAAGGCGCCTTCGAAGGTGATTGTGCGGTAGCGCTCGGGGTGGCCCTTGACGAAGTGGTACCGCCGCGCCGTCTTGATGGCGCATTCGAGCGCCTCTGCGCCGGAATTGGTGAAGAACACCTTGTCGGCGAAGCTTGCGTCGGCCAGCCGCTCGCCGAGCCGGCTCTGTCCCGGAATCTCGTACAGATTGGAGACGTGCCAGAGCTTGGCGGCCTGCTCGGTGAGGGCCGCGACCAGATGCGGATGGCTGTAGCCCAACGAATTCACGGCGATGCCGCCGGCGAAATCGAGATATCGCTCGCCCTTGTCGGTGACCAGCCAGGTGCCTTCACCGTGGTCGAAAGCCAGGGGTGCGCGAACAAAGGTCTCGAAAAGCGCCGAACCGCTCATTATATGCGTCTCCGGAACCGGAAAAATCAAAAAGCCGCCAAAGCGGCGGCCCTTGTGGCTTATCGTGTTTTTCGGCCGTGAAGTCAACGAAAAGGTCGCGCAAGGTCGCGCGGCAAGCCCCCAGCATAACGCCGGCTCATAAGCGACCGGGCAAGTTGGGGAAAACCGAAAAAACCGATTCGTGTTGGCCTTGGGACTCTTGTCACCGAGTCAGCGCATAAGGTAATTGTAGTAGAGAAATAACTAGATTTCGTGCGGCGGACCTAATCACCCGATATATGTGGTGTCTGCCCGGCAGAAGCCGGGTCGGGAATGGATTCCGATTGCCGCACGTTTCAGCAGGAGCGCGGTCTCATGAACTGGACTGACGAGCGAGTCGAACTTCTCAGAAAATTGTGGTCGGAGGGCCTCAGCGCCAGCCAGATCGCCGCACAGCTTGGCGGGGTCAGCCGCAATGCGGTCATCGGCAAAGTGCACCGGCTGAAACTGTCCGGTCGCGGACGCACGACCGCCTCACCGGCACGCCAGAAGAAGACGGTGCAGGGATCGACGATCCAGAAATCGGTGTCCCGGGCAGCAAGCGCCACGCGCCATGCCACCACCTCGATGTCGATCGGTGCGACCGCGCTCAAGGCGCAGTTCGATGCCGAACCGGTGGCGCGCCACTATATCCGCCCGGTCGAGAACGTCGTCGTGCCGATCTCGCGGCATCTGCAACTTGTCGAACTCAACGAGCGCACTTGCAAATGGCCGAACGGCGATCCGCTTTCGGAAGACTTCCATTTCTGCGGCAACGACGCCGCCGAAACCGGCCCCTACTGCAAGTACCACGCCCGCGTGGCGTTCCAGCCGGCATCGGAGCGGCGGCGGAGCAGATAGTTAGGGGAATAGGGGAGTAAGGCAGTACGGCAGTAGGTGAATTGTAGAGAAGCGCGCTCCCGAAGCGATAGCCTACTGCCCTACTGCCCTACTGCCCTACTGCCCTACTGCCCTACTGCCCTACTGCCCTACTGCCCTACTGCCCTACTGCCCTACTGCC
>NZ_JAMYQK010000028.1:0-84645 GCF_040320845.1 Mesorhizobium sp. M0601 | reverse complement strand
AATACCCCACGGGATCGCATCCAGATCAGCAAAACCTATTCACTTCAACGACATAGACAGATGGGTGTTATGAAACAGGATTGTAGATGTGGCGCCAGCGGTCGAAGGCCCGCTGGGCCGCCGCCAGGTTCTCGAACGGCGGTCCCTGCAGCGCCTCGGCCTTGAGCGTGCGGTGAAAGCGCTCCTCCTTGCCCAGCGTCTGGGGATGAAACGGCCTGGAATGCCCGATGGCGATGCCGATTTCGATCAGCCAGACGCCGAGCAGGGTAAAGTCGTTGCGGCCGCCATCGCCCCAAGGCGGGCCGTTGTCGGTGGCGATACGAAAGGGCAGGCCATAGCGGCGGAAGGCCGTGATCAGGCGCGTTTTCACGGTTTCGGTGGTCTGGTCGGAGCAGGCCGACAGCACGATCGAGAACCGCGAATGGTCGTCGAGCACGGTCAGCGGATGCAGGCGCCCGGCGCGCAACGGCACATGACCCTTGAAGTCCATCTGCCACAGATCGTTGGGCGCTTCGTGCTCGAAGCGGATGAAGGGCTTTGCCCCGCCGCCCAGCGCCCCGAGCTCGACGCCGTTGCGACGCAAGATGCCGGTCACCGTCGAGGGCGACGGACAGCCAATCCCCTGGCGCGCCAGGACCCGGGCGATCTTGCGCCCGCCCCAGGCCGGATGTGCCGCCCGCACCGAAAGCGCCGCTGCTTCGACCTCCCAGGCGCTGCGCCTGGGACTCGAGAGCGGTTGGCGCGAACGCTCCAAAAGCCCGGCCTCGCCCTCCGTCCGATAGCGCGCGATCAACTTGTGAGCCACGGTCCGACCGATCCCAAAGCGCCGGCACAACGCGCTCACATTCGCTCCCGGCGCGCTCGCCAACCTGACAAATTCCAGCTTCTGTTTCATCGCGCTCGTGTCCTCGAACGGCATCCCGAACCTCCCGGCGCAAAGCGCGCCAAACTGTTCGCGATGTCCTCGCACACCTGTTCGCGATGTCTCCGGTCCAAACACCCACAAGGGGGAGGGAGACTTTCGTTGGCGCTGACCTCGGCAAATTGCCTGCCTTTCGGCGCCAAGGGGAAGTAAAGGCACGCGGCAGCGTTCCCTCCCCCTTGTGGGGAGGGATTAGGGGTGGGGGTCCCTTCTTCGTAAGAATCCACATGCGATTTGCCCTGCCCCCTGCGGGAGATGCCAAGTGGGGCGAAGGAATACGAGTTTGCAATCGTTCTGAGCAGCGACCTCGGACGAGCAGGAATTCGGATTTTCTATCGCCACGGCGTATTTTGTTCTTGCTTTGTGCCGGCAGCTATGCTACTAATTTGGGTATGGTGCTAATTGGCTCCCAACGACCCGCCTCCGAGGCGGGTTTTTCGTTTCAGGCGTTGCAGCGTTCGGTAGGTGGGTCCGTCAAGTCCATATTCGATTGCCCTTCCGTTTACAGGGAGAAACGCCCGGCAGGGCGATGAGGGGCGGCGCCGACTTCGACAACTGGCCGTCTCCAACACCAACCTGGCGCAATCGCCCGTCCAAAGCGATTGCCCGCGCCGGCGACGGCTCACACGGCTGATCAGCCAGGCACCGTGGCGGCAACGGCATCAGCGCGGCCAAGACCGGCAACCGCTTTCCTGACCCGCTGCAGATGCGCCTGGCGTCCGGCGGCCGAGACGCTGTCCATCCGGTAGAGCGCCAGGAATTTGGTCCGGCACAGCGGATGGCAGACGGAGCGGAAGCCGCGCAGCAGGGTCCGCCGGCCGGGCTGTCCCATGATCCACGACATCAGCGGCGTGGCGCCACATGTGGTCATTGCCATCACCCGGCGTATGTGCCGCAATTTGGGCCGCGGGCCGCGTCGTGCCGTCGGCATCTCGAAAGCGAAGCCCGGCACCAGCACGCGCTCCAGCCAGCCTTTCAGCATCGCCGGCAGGCCATACCACCAGGTCGGATAGATGAAGACGACCGCCTCCGCCCAGAGCAGCTCCTGCGCATGTTCGTGCACCGGTTGCAGGTTCGCCGCCTTGTCGTGGTAACCGCGCCATTCCTGCGTGCGCATGACCGGATCGAAGCCGGTCGCATAGAGGTCGAGCAGGTGGACCTGGTGACCGCTTTCGGCAAGCGTCTCCAGCACCGTGTCGCGCACCGCGCCGCTGAAGCTGTCGGCGCAGGGATGGCAATGGACGACGAGGACCTTCATCTGGCGCTCAGACCTGTCGGTCGCGAGAGGATCGCGGGGGTGCACGCAAGCGTCGCATGCAAACAAGCCACCCGCAGACGTAGTCGATCAGCTGTTTTCATGCGAAGCCCCGCAGCCCCCGTATCAAGACGCAACACCTCCGGTCGCGTCAAGGCCCGTTCGTGCGCAGACGTGGGCTTGCTGGGGCCAAAACCCTAACGGTGCATTCGGTTTTTCGATCAGCATTGTTCCAGAATGTCCGCGCCCTAGCTTCACGGCCGGTCCAAAGCGTCAGGAGAAAAAGATGCAGACAGGAAAACTGAGCGGCAAGATCGCCTTGGTGACTGGCGCCTCTTCCGGCATCGGCGAGGCCACCGCCCTGGCGCTGGCGGCCGAGGGCGCCACGCTGGCGATTGCCGCGCGGCGCGCCGAGCGGCTGGACGATCTGGCGAAGCGGATCCGTGAGACCGGCAGCGCGGCACTGCCGATTGCCGTCGACGTCACCGACGAAACGCAAGCCACGGCGATGGTCGAGCGGGTCCAGCAGGATTACGGCCGGCTCGACATGCTGCTTGCGGTTGCCGGGGTCGGCGTCGCCGCGCCGTTCCGCAACACGACGCCGGAAGAATACCGCCGGATGGTCGACGTCAACATCCTGGGCCTGCTTTATCCGATCCATGCGGCACTGCCGTCGATGCAGCGGCAAGGCGCCGGCCACATCGTCGTGGTCTCGTCCGGCACCGGCCGTTATATCCACCCTTCGGTGGTTTATTCCGGCACCAAGCACGCGGTGAGCGCGATGGCGGAATCGCTGCGCCGCGAGATCGGCAAGGACGGCCAGGCGGTCGAGCAGAGGCTGGGCGACATGGAGCAGCTGGAAAGCGAGGACATCGCCGCCGCCATCCTTTATGCGGTGAGCCAGCCGCCAAGGGTCAACGTCAACATCCTGACGCTCTATCCGACCGCGCAGGCGTGAGGCCGCAAGGTGGTACCCTGCGCCGCCCCCGCAGCGTCATCCGCCGGTCATCAGCGTGAACACAAGCTGCCGCAGCTTGCCGCCCGGGCCGAATTCGACCCGGTCGAAATCGCGGCTCGCCTGCCGTTGTGCCTGCGAGATTCCGGCGAGCCGTCTCGTCACTTCGATCCTGATCTTGCTGCAGCCGCGGTCATCGGCGACGGTCAGGCCGATCGTGGCCGCCTCGATCTTGTGCACCATGTCGACGATGCTGGCGCCGTGCACCTTCTCGTGGGCGGCAAGGCCGGCTGCGAAAACCTCCCAGTTCTTCTGGATTGCGCCCGGCAGCCGCGCGGCCGGCTTCGGCAAGGTGTAGGTGATGATCAGCTTCGGCCGCGCCGACACCAGCACGCAGGCGTCGCCTTGCGGCTGGTAGTCCCTCACCCAGGTCAGCTTGAAATTGGTATGCGCGATGACGCGGCGTTCGCCGAGCAGCGGCCCGCGCCCGCCGATCGAGGCGTAGAGCTCCGGGCCGGATTGCCCTGAGATGGCATAGGTCTCGACCTTCTCGACTGCCTGCCAGCCGGCATGCGCCGGCGATGTCGGCAACAAGGCGAGCAGCAGGCAAAGGCGAATGGCTGTTTTCATGCAAGTCCTCGCAGCCGCTGCGCACGACGCAAACGATATGCAGTTCCCTTCCGTGGACATAGCCGGCGGCCGGCTATAGTGGGATGCTCGTATACAAGAATCCACAGACAACGCCATGTCGCCACGACCGAACCTTGCCCGGCAACGCCCTGCCCCCGCAGCCAATCCTCCCGGCGTCAGCCTCTGTCGCGCGCTGTCGAAGCTTGGCCTGTGCTCGCGCAAGCAGGCCGAGCTTCTGGTTGCCGAGGGGCGCGTGCGGGTCGCCGGCAAGATCGTGCGCAACGGCTCGATGCGCGTTGATCCAGGCCGCGATCGCATCGAGGTTGACGGCCGCCGCGTCGCCGCCGAGCGCAAGGTCAATCTGATGCTCAACAAGCCGCGCGGGCTGGTCACCACTCGTGACGACCCGCAGGACCGCGGCACCGTCTATGATTGCCTGGCAGGCCTCGACCTGCCTTTCGTCTCGCCCGTCGGCCGCCTCGACAAGGCCAGCGAAGGCCTGCTGTTGATGACCAACGACACGCGCTTCGCGCAGCGCCTGCTCGATCCCGCCTCGCATGTCGCCAAGACCTATCACGTGCAGATCGGCGCGCTGCCCGACGAGGCCATGCTGGCGCGGTTGCGCGCCGGCGCGACCGTCGACGGAGAATTGCTCGCGGCCCGGTCGATCGAGCTGCTGCGCGGCGGCACCAGCACCGCCTGGCTGCAAATCGTGCTCGACGAGGGCCGCAACCGCCATATCCGCCGGCTGCTCGCCGCCCACGATATCGAGGTGCTGCGCCTGGTACGGATCGCGATCGGATCTCTGCAACTCGGCGACCTTGCCAAGGGCAAGGTACGCCATCTGACTGCCGAAGAGCTGGCGCTGCTTCAGGCCTAGCCGGCTGGCGGCGACTCGATAGTCAGGCAGCTGCCCGCCAAAGCTGTTCCCTGTCGGATACAGCATCAATTGCCCGCAAGAGAACCGACACCGCGGTGTCCAGGCTGCTTTCCTCGGCCTCCGGTTCGACAAGCCCTGTCCAGGGATCGAGGTTAGCGGGATCACGCTCTATCTTCGCAACCAACGTCTCGCGCGGTTCAAATTGAAATGTAAGGGGCTCATCAGTTGTCATTGTCGGAAGAAGCCTTGGCTTTGCCGCACTGGGCCAGCACCTTGCCGATGGCGGCGGATGAGCCGGCAAGCGGAAAGCTGTTCTCGCCATATTTGCCCGAGGCGACCGTGACCTCGCCCTTGGAGCGCAGCAGGGCCAACAGCGGGTCGGTGCTGCTCAATTCCACGGTGAAGGTGTTGTACATTTCTTCGAGTTGAAGCGTCTTGGTCACCGCCTTGCCGCCGGCCTTGAACGCGAACGAAGCGATGCCGGGTTCCAGTTGCGGACCGCTGTCGCCCAAATCATAGCTCAGCGTCGGCTTGCCGAAACAGGCCAGCGTCAGCTGGGCGCCGCCATTCGATCCGCCGCAGACCGACGCCATCAGCACTTTGCCGCCCTCCTCTTCCTCCAGTTTCGCTGTCCAGCCGCACGGCGCGGCAAACGCCGGCTGCGCCGCTTGCAGGACGACCTGAGCGGCGACGCAACCCGCCACGACGAATTTCGCCAATCCGCTTCGCATGATCTTCCCTTCCCAAGTCATCGAACCATCGTCGGCCACGTGGCATCAAGGACTATACAAAACAAATTGTCCCGTGGCATTACCGGCGACACCAGGGCGCTGTAGCAATTCAGGCGATTGATTTTCGATCGAGTGGAAGCGGCACCAGCACCGCCTGGCTGGAGATCGTGCTCGACGAGGGCGGCAACCGCCACATCCGCCGGCTGCTCGCCACCCACGATATCGAGGTGCTGCGCCTGGTACGGATCGCGATCGGATCTCTGCAACTCGGCGACCTTGCCAAGGGCAAGGCACGCCATCTGAGCGCCGAAGAGCTGGCGCTGCTTCAGGCCTGAGCGACCAGGCACTGGAGGCCCCTTGAACCGAAGCGGCAATTGACATTTGCATCTCTGTTTCATATTTTCCATTTGTGAAACTGAAATGCGCCGATGCAGTCAAAGTGTCAGGGCTGAAACGCATGGGCGAAGCTGGCTTGGAAGCCGGAGAGAAAACATGGCTACTGCGTTGCGGGCGGTTCCCAGATTCCTGGACGAATTGGGTACGTTTGGCGGCCTCAAGGGAACCGATATTGCAAACATCACCGACGTGTCCAAGGCCACGGTTTCGAGGTGGAAGGCCGGCGACATCAAGCCCCAGCCGCGCAGCGAGCTCATTCTGTCGGACCTGCACTATATCGTCGGCCGACTGCAGGAATTCTACGAGCCAAGCGATATCCGCACCTGGCTTTACGCTCGCCACCCGCAATTGAACGGTGAAAGGGCGATAGATCTCATTCACGACGACCGCGCCCTCGACGTGCTCAAAGTCATCGACCGGCTTGAGAACGAGGTCTTTCTGTAATTGGCGATCGCCGGGCGGATGAGACGAGACAGTCGGCTCATCGATGCTATCGAGGAAATGGTTCCGGTCGAATACTCCGGGACGGTTTGGCGTGTGGTGCGCCAGGGCCGCAGCCCGATCCAGTGCTCGAGCTCCGGCGGCCGTTGGGACGATGGAACGTTCGACGTGCTCTACACCTCGCAAGAGCGCGAAGGTGCCTTGAGCGAGATGAGATTCCACCTGACGCGGGGGCAGCCAGTGATCCCTTCGCGCGTCAGATACAATCTCTTCGAGATCGATCTTGCTTTGGACCGGACGCTCAGACTGCTCGACCTGGCAGCCTTGCAGACCCTTGGCCTCGACACCGCGCGCTACGGGCAGCTTTCGTATCAGGAAAAGCACGCCGAATATCCGAGGTCGCAAGACATCGGCGAGGCCGCGCATTTCCTCGATTATGACGGCCTGATCGTGCCCAGCGCGCGATATGATTGCCTGAACGTCGTCGCGTTTTGTGATCGGCTGCCGGCCGGAGCGATGACGATCAGAACCGATCACGGGGAAATTGCCTGGGCTAGCGGCGGCCCCGCTGCCGTCCATCCCCCGCACGGGTGATGCGGCCAGCGGAAGTGGCGCGCTAACATTGCCTCCAAGTGTAGAGCGTCTAACGCGCAAGGGAGGATCCATGCGTATGCTCCGACTGATACCGACGCTGCTGGCGCTGCTGGCCGTCATGCCATTGAACGCTGAAGCGACCACGAAGAAGTACCCTAAGGGCCACGGCACGAATTGCGCCGAGAAGGACCAGGCGTGCCAGAAGAAATGCCAGGCTGTGCCGATCGACTACAACAGCGTCAAATCCATCCAGGGGCGCAACGAATGTCTGAATAATTGCACCATCGGCTACGATCAGTGTCTCGGGGCACCCGCCCGTATCCAGGAACAGACAATCCAGGAGGACGCCGCGCAATAGAAGCCCGCCAGAGATGGCTCCAATGCGCAAAACATAGGTGTGATCGAATGACGGCGACAGCCCGCCGGTCGCCTTCATGTGCGGCCGCCGACTTCGTCGACATGGCGCAGCATGTCGTCGGGATCTTCATAGACGCGGAACGTGCCCGATTGGCGGAGCTTCTACGGTGCCGTAGCCGCCGCTGAGCAGGCCGACATCCAGCAGGACCGTGCGATGCGTCACCCGCCGCGCGCCGCGTCATGGATTTCGGCAAAATCCAGCCCATATTCCTAGATGTGGAGCTTTGAGCGTGAAACTCGCGCGTGCGGTCCTGCTTGCCGCGGCTTTCGTGGCTGTTGCGGCCGTTTGTCCCTCTTCAGCAACCGGAGAGGCGGACGGCCGGGAGAAAATTGTGTTGCGCGTCGAGATAGACGGCGCCATCGGTCCGGCGAGTGCCAGGCAGCTCGAGGAAGCACTGGCGGTGGCCGCGGACCGAAATGCCCAGGCTCTCATCCTGCAGATGGACACGCCCGGCGGGCTGGTCACCAGCATGCGCGAGATGATCGCCGGCATTCTCGCCTCGCCGGTTCCCGTCATCGGCTATGTCGCGCCCGCCGGCGGGCACGCGGCGAGCGCCGGAACCTACATCCTCTACGCCACCCATCTGGCGGCGATGGCGCCCGGCACCAATCTGGGCGCGGCAACGCCGATCGAGATGGGCGGGCCGCTGCCATCGTTTCCCGGCGGCAAGAACGATGGCCCGGAGGCGGACAAGGACAAGAAGAACGCACCCGCGGGCGATGCGATGATCGCCAAGGCGACGAACGATGCCGTTGCCCTGATCCGCAGCCTGGCTGAATTGCGCGGGCGCAATGCCGAATGGGGAGAAAAGGCCGTGCGCGAGGCGGCCAGCCTGTCGGCCGGCGCGGCGCTGCAGCAGCATGTCATCGACTTCGTCGCCCGCGACACCACCGAACTGCTTCAACTGGCCGACGGCCGGACCGTCGAGATCGCCGGCAAAAAAGAGGCATTGGCGACGAAAGGGCTGCCGGTCGAAACGCTCGAGCCAGGCTGGCTCATCCGGCTTCTCGCCGTCATCACGGACCCGAACATCGCCGTCATCCTGATGCTGGTCGGCGTCTATGGCCTCGTCTTCGAATTCACGAGCCCGGGCGCGGTCGCGCCCGGCGTGATCGGCACGATCTGCCTTCTGCTCGGACTCTATGCGCTCAATCTCCTGCCGATCAGCTATGCCGGCCTTGCCTTGATGCTGCTTGGCATCATCTTCCTGGTCGTCGAAGCCTTGAACCCGACTGTGGTCCTTGGGCTGGGAGGCGTGGCTGCGTTTCTGCTGGGCGCAGCAATGTTGCTCAGGATCGAGGGGCCCGGCTTCGAGATGTCGTGGGCCGTTATCGGCACCGCCGCCGTCCTGACGCTCGGCCTGGCGCTGTTGACCGGCAGCTATCTGTGGGCGGCCCGCAAGAACGTTCCGCGTGTTGGCGCACAGGCCATGCAGGGGCTGCCGGCGGAAGTCCTCGACTGGCAGGGCAGCGAGGGCCACGTGCTCGCCCGGGGCGAGCGCTGGCGGGCAAAAGCCGACGAACCGCTTGCAGTGGGCGACAGCGTCGAGGTGGCCGATGTCAGGGATCTTGTGCTGACGATACGGCGCCGCAATGTGAGAAGCGATGGAGCAAGGCAATGATCATCGGTTATGTGGCCTATCTGGCAGCAGCGCTCGTCGTGGTCATGTTCCTATCCGCGGCCATTCGCATCCTGCGGGAATATGAGCGCGGCGTGGTCTTCACGCTCGGCCGCTTCACCGGGGTCAAGGGCCCCGGCCTTATCATCCTCATCCCCTTCGTGCAGCAGATGGTGAAGGTCGACCTGCGAGTGGTGGTCCAGGACGTCCCGCCGCAGGACGTGATCTCGCGCGACAACGTCTCGGTGAAGGTCAACGCAGTGCTGTATTTTCGTATCGTCGACGCCGAGCGGGCGGTGATCCAGGTTGAAGACGTCATGACCGCCACCAACCAGCTGGCACAGACCACGTTGCGCTCGGTGCTCGGCAAGCATGAGCTCGATGAAATGCTGGCCGAACGTGACAAGCTCAACAGCGATATCCAGGAGATTCTCGACCAGCGCACCGATGCCTGGGGCATCAAGGTCTCCGATGTCGAGATCAAGCATGTCGACCTCAACGAGAACATGGTCCGCGCCATCGCCAAGCAGGCCGAGGCGGAACGGCTGCGGCGTGCGAAAGTGATCAATGCCGACGGCGAACAGCAGGCGGCGGCAAAGCTCGTCGAGGCCGGCAAGATGCTGGCCGAAGCACCGCAGGCCATGCAGCTACGCTATTTCGAGGCTCTCCATGACATCGCCGGTGAACGCTCGTCGACGGTCGTGTTTCCGGTGCCGATGGATCTGCTCGGTCATTTCATCAAGCAGGGTGGTGGAGGCGGAGGCGGCTGAGCGCATAATCTCCCCCCTCGAGGGGGAGATGGCCGCGAAGCGGCCAGAGGGGGTCGTCTCACATAGATCGCCGACGCCTTCCTCTACGAGAGACGGCGCTGACGCTCCACGCGCCGCGACCCACCCTCACCTCCGCCACGGCGGGACCGGCGCAAAGCGTTTGCCGATCCAGTCGGCGAAGGCACGTGTCTTGGCGGCTTGCCCCTTGGCCGAAGGCATGACGACATAGACAGCGCCCTCGTCGGCAAGCGTCCAGTCCTCCAGCACTGGTACCAGACGGCCGTCGGCGAGCTCGCGTCCGACCAGCCAATCCGTGCTCATCATCAGTCCGACGCCTTGCACGGCGGCTTCGACCAGCACCTCGGCGTCGTCGGTGACCAGCGGCCCGGAGACCTCGATACTGATGCGGCGACCCGAACTGTCGGTCATCTCCCAGGCCGGAAAGGTCTGGAAACCCGAGAAGCCCAGGCAGCTGTGTTCCAGCAGCGCCTCCGGCGCAGTCGGCGTGCCCCGGCGGGCGAGGTAGGACGGCGCGGCGCACAGCAGCCGCCGCCGTGTAGCGACCTTGCGCGCCACCAGCCGCGAATCCTCCAGCGCGCCGAGACGCACGGCGACATCGAAATTCTCGGCGACGAGATCGACGAAGCGGTTGGAGAACTCGGCCTCGATACGAACGTCGGGAAATTCGGCGAGAAACTGCGGCAGCAGCGGGCCGATCCACATGCGCCCGAACGAGCCGGGCAGCGCCAGCCGCAGCACGCCGCGCGGCCCGCCGCCGGCATGCGCCGACGCGACAGCCTCGGCCTCGTCGACCGCAGCCAGGATGGCGCGGACCCGGATGAGAAATTCCGAACCTGCCTCGGTCAGCGACACGCTTCGTGTCGTCCGGTGCAGCAGGCGCACGCCCAACCGCTCTTCCAGCGAGGCAAGGCGCCGCGACAGGATCGTCGCGTCGCGGCCGATGCGAGCAGCCGCCCTGGTGAAGGAGCGTGCTTCAGCGATTGCCGCGAAGGCGGCCATTTCGACCAATGCTGCCGGTTCGTGCGATTGCTGCATCAGGTGCAGAGCTCAAATGTAAAAGCCAAGGATTATATACCAATAGCGCAGCAGCTAGTTTCACTCAATCCCGGCCCGTCAATCGGCCATCAACCGGAGTGAGACATGAAAGCGATCGAACTGACTGCCCCGAGACTGGACGCGTTTCGCGCGGCCACCGTTCCCACGCCTGAACCGCAACGCGGCGAAGTGCTGATCCGCCTGCGCGCCGCAAGCCTCAATTTTGTCGATGTCGCGATAGCGAGCGGCAACTATCCAGGTCCGAGCTTTCCGCTCATTCCCGTCGTCGACGGCGCCGGCGAGATCGTCGGCATTGGCGAGGGCGTGTCGAGGCTCGCCATCAACGACCGCGTCATCGCCCATGCAAAACCGCGCTGGATCGGCGGCCGTCCGCGGCCTTATGAGACCAGAGAGATGCGCGGGCTGACACTGCCCGGCTCGCTCGCCGAATATGTCGCGCTGCCGGCCAATGCCGTCGTGCCGATGCCGGCGCATCTGTCCTTCGAAGCGGCAGCGACGCTGCCGATCGCCGGCACCACCGCGTGGAATGCGCTTCGCGCCGCCGATGCCGGGCCGGGGTCGGTCGTCGTCCTGCTCGGTACCGGCGGTGTCTCGATCCTGACCCTGCAGCTGGCCAAGGCAGCCGGCGCCACGGTCATCATCACCTCGTCGTCTGACGAAAAGCTGGCGCGCGCCAAGGCCTTGGGTGCGGATCATCTCATTAATTATCGTGAGACGCCGGACTGGGACGCCAAGGTGCTCGAGTTGACCGACGGCCTCGGCGCCGATCTGATCGTCGAAACCGGCGGCTCGGCCACCTTCGCCCGCTCCATCAATGCCGCGGCGCCCGGCGGCACGGTGTTCGCCATCGGCTTCGTCACCGGCGCCGAGGCCACCACGAACCTGCTACCGATCATCATCAAGGCACTCAAGGTGGTGGGCAACAACACCGGTTCGGTATCCGATCTGTGCGACGCGGCGCGGGCCATCGGCGCCGCCCGTATCGATCCGGTCATCGACACTGTCTACAGCCAGCACCAGGCGACCGAGGCCTACGCCCACATGGCAGCCGGCGGCCGGCATTTCGGCAAGCTCGCGTTCAGTCTGTCGTGGTGAGCCTGAAAAAGGCAGAGCGTTGAAGCTGCCGATCTCCCCTCTCGTGGGGAGATCGGTCGTCACCTCGGCTTTCGCCAATCGCCAACGCGCCGACAGTCCCAACCTCCGCCTAAATCAGCTTCTCCAGCGTGATCGGCAGATCCCGCACCCTTTTCCCGGTGGCGTGGAATACCGCGTTGGCGATCGCCGGCGCCACGCCGACGATGCCCAGCTCGCCGACCCCCTTGCCGCCCAGCACCGAGGAATGCGGATCGGGAATACCGACCGAGATCACCTCGATGTCGGGAATGTCGGCATTGGTGGCGATGAGATAGTCGGCGAGATTGTTGTTGACGATGCGCCCATGCCGGCGGTCGACGATGCCCTCCTCGAGCAGCGCCTGGCCGATGCCCATGATGATGCCGCCCTTCCATTGGCTTTCGGCGAGCTTGGGATTGTAGAGCCGGCCCGAATCCAGCGCCGACACCACGCGGGAAACGCGAACCGTGCCAAAGTCCTCGTCGACGCGGACTTCGATGAAATGCGCGCACCAGCTGTGGCGGGAATAGTCGCCCTCGGTGTGTGGCAGCGCCATGGCTATGGTGGTGTAGTTCTTGTAGCGGTCCTCGACCGTCGAATTGGCCGGCATGGTGTCGCCCTTCGCCTCGATATGCTCGCGCCCGACGCTGCTGAGCAGTTCGGCGATCGAAACCTCAGGGCCGTTGCCGCGCGGCGAGGCGATGCGGCCATTGGCGACGACGAGCGTGTTGGCCTGCAGCGCATGGAACGGCGAAGCCGGATCGCTGATGGCGAGCCCGATCAGCTGGTCGAGCGCGGCACTCGCCGCCTTGTGGACGGCGCCGGTCATCACCCCGGCCAGCCGCGAACCGCCGGTAACGCCGGCACGGGCATAGCGGGAATCGCCAAGCTTGACGACGACGTTTTCCGCCGGCACGCCCACCACCTCGGCGGCGGTCTGCGCCAGGATCGTGTAGGTGCCCTGCCCCATGTCGATCGATGAGCTTTCGACCTCGACCGAGCCGTCGGCGAGAATGCGCACGACCGCCTCGCCATAGGCGCGCCGCACCGGATAGGTGCCTGCCGCGACACCCCAGCCGATCAGCTGGTTGCCGTCGCGCATCGAACGCGGCCGGGGGTTCCGCTTCGACCAGCCAAAGGCTTCGGCGCCGGCCGCAAAGGCCTCACGCAGCTGCCGTGTCGACCACGGCTTCTTCGCATGCGGGTCCTGCTCGGCATAGTTCCTGAGCCGGATTTCCAGCGGATCGATACCGACCTCATAGGCGAGCTCGTCGATGGCGCTTTCGATGCCGAAGGCGCTCGGGTTCTCGCCCGGCGCGCGCAATGCCCCCGGCACCACCGTGTTGACCCGCACGACGTTCTGCCGCGACGAGAAATTCGGCGTCGCGTACATGACCGAGGTGACCGAGCCGAGCGGCTCGACCCACATGCCGTCGACCGAGGTCTCGTTGACGCCGCGATGCACGATCGACTGGATCTGGCCCTCCGCGTTGGCGCCGAGCGCCACGGTCTGGCGCGTCGCCGCCCGTCCGCCATAGGCGGTGAAGGTCTGCGGCCTGGTGACCGCCAGCTTCACCGGCCGTCCCAGCATTTTCGCGGCGACTGCCGCTACAGCGCCGTAGCCATAGGCAAACGCCTTGGAGCCGAAGCCGCCGCCAATATAGGGCGAGACCAGTCGTACATTCTCGAACGGCACGCCGAACCATTCGGCATAGGTCCGCGCCATGCCGTCGAGCCATTGGCTCGGCTCCCAGACCGTCAACTGGTCGCCCTGCCACTTTGCGATCAGGCCATGCGGCTCCATCGGCGCCTGGTATTCGCGCGGCGTGTTGTAGGCGTTGCAGATCCTGACCGGAGCCGAGGCGAACGCTGTCTCCGCTTCGCCCCATTCCTTGGTCATCGCATCGACGGGGATGCCGTCGCCGGCCTTTGGATCGCTGAGGTCGACGATCGCCGGCGCCTCGTCATAGGCGATCTTGACCAGCGCCGCGGCGGCGACCGCCTGCTCGAAACTCTCGGCCACCACCGCCGCGACATGCTGGCCGCTGAAGGTGATGTCGCGCGCCAGCGGGCAATAAGCGACGTCCGGCGGCGGCGTGCCCAGCCAGTCCGTTGCGGTTCTCAGCGGCAGGATATTGTCGGGCGTCAGCACCAGCAGCACGCCGGGCGACGCCTTGGCCGCGGCCGTGTCGATCGAACGCACCCGGCCGGCGGCAATGGTGCTCTCGACCAGCACCGCATGGGTAAGCCCCTCGAGCTGCTGCTCGACGGCGTATTTGGCGGCACCGGTGATCTTGGCCGGGCCGTCGACGCGCGACAGCCGGCCGCCGACCTGGTCGGCGAGGACGGCACCGTCCGAAGCGTCGCCGCGTTTGGCATCGCCGGGTCTTGTTCTCAACTCGTGAACGGTCATGCCGTTTCTCCCATTTTGAGGATGGCGCGGGCGACGACGCGCGGCGCCAGTTCGATCTTGGAGTGGTTGGCGCCATGGTCGACGGCGGCCTCGACGGCGAGCAGGCTGGCTTGCCTGACGACCTCCGGCTCGAGCACTTTGCCTTTCAGCGCCTCTTCGACGGCAAGGGCGCGCCATGGCTTGGTGGCGACGCCGCCAAGCGCGACGCGCAGATCGCGGATCGTCCTTCCGTCGGCCTCGAATTCGATGCCGACCGCGGCACTTGCCGCGGCGAATTCATAGGACTGGCGGTCGCGGACCTTGAGATAGGTCGAGCGGCGGGCGGCCGCCGAAGCGGGAATGCCGATCGCGGTGATCATCTCGCCGGGCTCGATCGCATGCTCCCTTTCGGGCGTGCTGCCCGGCAACAGGAAAAAATCATCGACGGCGATCTGACGGTCGCCGAGATGGACGATCGCGTCGAAGGCGACGAGTGCAACCGCCAGGTCGCCGGGATAGGTGGCGACGCAGGCCTCGCTGGTGCCGAGCACGGCATGGCCGCGGGTGACGCCGCCGATCGCCGAGCAGCCGCTGCCGGGCGAGCGCTTGTTGCAAGCGGGGAAATTTGCCGGATCGCGGAAATAGGGGCAGCGTGTACGCTGCATCAGATTGCCGCCGATCGTCGCCATGTTGCGCAGCTGCGCCGATGCCGCCTGCCACAATGCTTCCGAGACTGCGGGGAACCGGCTCTTGATATCGGCATGGTCGGCGACGCGGCTCATCCTGGCCAGCGCCCCGATCGTGGCGCCCCGGTCATCAACGGCAATCGTGTCCAGTCCCTTGAGATGGGTGATGTCGACCACGGTCTCGGGTTCGGCAACGCCGCATTTCGCGAGATCGACAAGCGTCGTGCCGCCGGCCAGAAGCATGGCGCCGGGAAGTGCTGCTGCCTCACGGGCTGCATCGACGGAGCCGGCGCGGAGATACGAAAAGTCCCTCATGACGCGGCCTCCATGGCCACCTGGCGCACGGCGGCGACGATATGCGGATAGGCGCCGCAGCGGCAGAGATTGCCGGCCATGTATTCGCGGATCTCCTCATCCGAGCCGGCATGGCCTTCGCGAATGCAG
Organism: Mesorhizobium sp. M0601; assembly: GCF_040320845.1. Lineage (NCBI taxonomy): Bacteria > Pseudomonadati > Pseudomonadota > Alphaproteobacteria > Hyphomicrobiales > Phyllobacteriaceae > Mesorhizobium > Mesorhizobium sp. M0601. Next base: position 69,323 of record NZ_JAMYQK010000028.1, on the reverse strand, counting down.
GCGACCGCCGACATGATCTGGCCCGGCGTGCAATAGCCGCACTGGAAGGCATCCTGTTCGAGGAAGGCGGCCTGCACCGCATGCAGCGTGCCATCCTCCCCGGCAAGCCCTTCGATGGTGGTGATGTCCCTGCTTTCAGCCTGAGTGGCAAGCGTCAGGCAGGCCAGCACGCGCTGGCCGTCGATATGAACGGTGCAGGCGCCGCACTGGCCCTGGTCGCAGCCCTTCTTGGTGCCGGTCAGGCCGAGATGGTCGCGCAAGGCGTCGAGCAGGGTAACGCGCGGTTCGACCTCCAGCTCATGTCGATGTCCGTTGATTCGAAGTTGGATTGGAGTTCGGGTTTTGCTTGTCATGGGGCGTCTGGCTCCAGTTGCTTGACGCGGGAGGGGATGATCTGGTGCCCGGCCGGCGAGCGGCAAGATCAGCTTATGGCTAGGTGAAGGCTATCTTCCCCTTGGGGGAAGTGCCCGGCAGGGCAGAGGGGGGGGTCGGTTCGACTTGGCGCGAGCTCCGGGAGGGCTGCGGCTTGGGAGGTCGAAAGACGTGACATACCCGATCCCGTGATTACATGAGAAAGGCGCTCCACAATCGGAGGCGCCTCCGCTTATTACCTAAGGGCCTGCTCCGCCCTGTTCAAGCCCAGGATCGAAAATGATCAAAATTGGAGGAAATTGGCAGGGCAGCCGGCCGTCATGCCTGGAGACAAAAAAGCACCACCGGCCCAAGCCGGTGGTGCTCTCTGAACTGTCTGTAGGGGCAGGACAGTCCAATGATCCTGAGGGGATCGTGCTCAACATGGGCTCATTTTTGCCCCACGGCATCGGCCGAACAGATGACGAGTGCCGGCCGCGAGGAAATATCCTCCGTCGTCATCCACCGGCCGTGCACCGGAGGCGGACAAGATGCCTCGCCTGCCGGAACGCCGGCCCAGACTCGATCCTGTGATTATATTTACTTGCGATTATATTTGTCGGAGACGTAACGAAGGTGGAAGCGTCTGCGTTCTTGAAACGGGGCCTGCCTATCCGGGTATGCTTCGGATCAGCACTGGAGAAAAAATTGGCCGCGGAGCCGCCCGTCATTTCTGGAGACAAAACCGAAGCCGCCGTTGCAAAGCCGCTGCGCGCCGACGCGCAGCGCAACCGCGATGCTCTGGTCGAGGTCGCGGCAAAAGCCTTTGCCGCGCAAGGCGTCGATGCCTCGCTGGAGGAGATTGCGCGCCAGGCCGGCGTCGGCATCGGCACGCTCTACCGGCATTTCCCAACCCGCGAGCACCTGGTCGAGGTGGTTTATCGGCGCGAAGTGGAAGGACTGTGCCAGGCGGCCGACGAACTCGCCCGCGATCATGCGCCCGACATGGCGCTCGAACAATGGATGCAGCGCTTCGTCGACTACATCGCCACCAAGCGCGGGCTGTCGACAAGCCTGCGCATCCTGCTCACGACCAACTCAACCCTGTTCTCCGACGTTTCCGGCAGGGTGACGCTCGCCTTGCGGCGGCTCATCGATGCTGCGGTCGCCGACGGCTCGATCCGCGGCGATGTCGATGCCTCCGACGTGCTGCATGCGCTGGGCGGCATCTATTCGGCCCCGGACACCAAGGACTGGCGCGATCGCTCGCGCCGATTGGTGTCGCTGCTGATGGATGGGCTGCGGTTTGGAGCGGCCAAATCCGGCCCATCCAAGGAATAACGAATGCAGTGACTGTCCTTATTTCATTTCAGCGAGATGCTCATACCGCTGAGATCGGCATTGACTTGCAGGCCTACCTGCATGCCCGTGAGTTCGAGTTGGGCACCCTTGTCATTGGTCATGACGATCACCTGGGCTCCTTTGCCGAGCGCGCCGCCACCGCCCGCTGCACCGTACACCCCCGTCACATCCCGGGCGCGGCGTATGTGGCGCACGGTACCTTTGAAATAGGTCTTGGAGGCGCCGAAGGCGAGGCCGCCCGAGATGCCGCCGACCGAGATCGGATATCGGCGACCATGGAAGGTCAGTGTGCCCTCGCCTCCGGAGCCGCCGATGAAGAAGGCCGCCTTGTAGACGGCGAAGCGGATCGTACCGCTGTCGGCATGCGCGACGCTGGCAAAGCTAACTGCCGCCGCAGCGATGACGGCAACTGCGACTGAACGAAATCTGGACGAAATCTTCATGATGAGAACTCCTCAAGATCGCCGCATGCCCAGCCGGCCGGGCACGTCGGCGTCGTATCAAAGTCATAGCTGAACAGTCTCGCCGGTCATTGGTTCCAAGCACGCGGCCTGAATCCGGCTGCGAGAAGACCGCCACGAAACGAGGCGGATGGCGAGCGTAGTCCTGGCTGTAAGAACAGTGGCCGAATGGTGGGGATGATCGTAGGTGTTGAGGCGGAATGGTATTAGTCTGCGCTGTCTGGGGTTTCGGGAGCGCGGCAAAGCAATGGACTTCAACTCACGACATGGCTACCTGCTGATCGGTGGCCTGATCCTGGTCGGCGCCGGGCTCCTGGTCGTTTCGCTGATCGTCAATCTTCGCGTGGCGCACAGTGTGCGTGACGACGTACGCCATCGTGAAAAGCTGCTGGAATATTATCGCAATATCTTTTCGCAGCTGGGCGTGATCCTGATCGGGATTGGCGTGTCCCTGTTCATCTTCTTTTTTCAGCAGAATTATCAGGACCAGCGCAAACGCGAAACGGAGCTCCAGCAGGTTCTCGCCAAACTGGCAGCGCGTGTTGCCCGCGGCAGCGCTGTCGTGGAGGCCCTCGGCGAATTCGACGCGCTGCTGGATGATGGCGGTGCCTATGTCAGTCCGGAACACGGCGGTGACAACGCCGCTGTCAGCGCCCACGGAACGGGGCTTGCCAAGCAGGTTTCCCAGATCCTTCTGGTCGAGCGCGACGTCGATGTTCAGGGGTTCGATATTCTCAATCTGTCACGCGATTTCGAAGCATCGTTCGTCGTCAACGAGCTCAACCCAATGCTTTGGTTCAACATCGTCCGGAACGAGAGCGACATCAAATATGCCACTACCCAGATCGCCCTGGATTACAAGGACCTGCAGGATGCGATCGGCGGCGAGCCGATCGAGGTTGCGATTGCCAATCCCGAAAAGGAGCGGAAGATCAAGCAGGAGGTGCTCGACGTCTTTTATGATGCCGATCTGCTGCGCCAGCGCAGCAGGCGGTTTCTCGGCCGCGCGTGCTGGCTTTTCAGCACGGGGCGCGGCTTCGTCAAGCTTGCACCGGCCAATGAAATCGAAGCCGATGCCAGATCGCACCAGGAATGGATCGACCGGTCGAAAGGCTTCCTGACGCAGTTGAAGTCGGGAAGCGGCAATTGCTTCAAATTGCTTCAGTTCGGCCCGGCATAGGCTCCCTCACCGCCGGTGGCTAATCCCCCACGCGCCGCAGCGTGCCGAGATGATTGTCGTTGAGAAAATCAACGGTCATGGCCGACGCCTTGCCGTCGGGGCCGAGGGCAAAGCTGACAGCCGAAGGCCTGTCCGGCATCTCGGCATCGGGGAAGGTCACGAAGAGGTCGCGGTTGAAATGCTTCAGTGGATAAGACCGCGCACCGGCAGGCCCGACCTTAAGGACAAGAGCGTCTCCTTCGCCCGACACAATAGCTTCGCCGAAGAAGTCGTTGAAGTAACGGCCTGCATAGGCACTGGCCGGCTCGGCCGGACTTGCTGGAGAGGGCGGCGCGGCATAGGTGGCCTTGGCCGCCGCAATCACCGGGCCGAACATGCTCGCATAGATATCATTCCATGCCTTTATCTTATCCTTGCCCAGGGTTCCGTCGAAGACGAGATCGGCGAAGCTGTCGGACAGCCCGTCCGGCACGCCTGTCGGAAAGGCGTTGGCGATGACGACGATGCCAAGCTTCTCCTCGGGGAAGAGCATCACCAGACTGCGTGCGCCGGTGCTGAAGGCGCCCGCATGACCCCAGATCAGCCCGTGCCGGCCGAATTCGATATTCCAGCCGAGGCCGTAGAAGGCCTCGCCTCCGGAGACGGGGTTCTTGCCGCGAACCATCAAGGGAATATGTGTCTGTTCCAGCGCATCGGCGGCAATGAGTCTCTTGCCGGCATAGACCCCGTTGCCGAGCACAAGGCGCATCCATTGCGAGAGGTCGCGTGCGGTGGAGCTGACGCCGCCTGCTGGCGCCTGCGCATCCGGATAGCGCTGGACCTTCGCGGTCCAGGCGCCATCGATTTTGGCGTGGAGCTCGGCGCGGTTGGCGTGCTTGATGAAGTCCGAATGACGGGAGCTGGTCGAGGCCATTCCAAGCGGACGGTAGAGCTTCTCTTCGGCGACCTCTTCCCATGATTTACCCGTCGGCTTCGCGGCCGCGACCGCACCCTCGGTCAGTCCGAAATTGCTGTAGGAATAGCCCGCACGAAAGCTCGATGACGGCGACGCGAACCGCAGCCGGCGCAGGATCTCCGCGCGGTCATAGCCGATGTCCTCGAGGTCGTCGCCGGCGGTGCCGGGAAGCCCGCTGCGGTGCGCAAACAGGTCGCGGACCGTGAGTTCGCTGGTCGGATAGGGCTGAGCGAGCCGGAAAGCCGGATCGAGGTCGGCGATCTTGGAATCCCACGAAGCGATCCCGTCGCTGACCAGCGCCGCCACGACGGTGGCGGAGACCGGCTTGGAGAGCGAGGCAATCTGGAAGACCGTGTCAGCATCGACGATCTCCGGTTTTCCGGCTTCGCGATGCCCGAACCCCTTGAGGAAGATCACCTCGTCGCCGTGCACGACGCCGATGGCCAGACCGGGCACGCTACCATCCGCGACGACGCCTTCGGCAAGCAATTCGAGCTTCGCAATGGCCGCGGCGACCCGGTCGGGCGTAATGGTGTCGGCCGACGCCGCCTTCGGCGAAAGCACCATGATTGCGATGACGGCCAACCTCCAACGGAGGTGGTTCCGGTTTGTGAATAGCCGCACGCTCAGCCCCCTCCGCCTCACCGGCGTGCACTATTGCAGCCTGACGCAGGGGAGGCCAGCCCCAAGGATCGCTTCCATCGACGGATGTTCGCTTCGCACCAGTCGAAATTCAGACAGCCGCGCCTGAGCTACGAAGCAGCGCGCAGGCGAAGGCGCCGCCTGCTGGCGCGGGCCTTCTCCGCCACCGCGGCGGTGATCTCGACCACGCCGTCTTCACGCGGTCTGGCGTTGGTGGCCTTGTGGAGCCGCTCATAGGGCAATAGTTCCTTGACCCGGGCTTGAAGCGACGCGACTTCGGCTCGCAGATCCTCGCATTCCTGCCGCTGGACGTCGAACTGTATCTGTTCGGATGCCTGCTGCAGGGAAAGCTGCGAAAAATTCGCGCTGACCGCGGAAAGGTTCATCTTGTCGTTTTCGCTCTCCTTCGTGAGAGCGGACAATTTTTGCTCGACAATTTGCTTTTCCGCCACCGCGTCGCTCGCTTGGGCCTTGAGCCTGGCGATCTCGCTGGCGGCTTCGCTGTTGTGGTTGGAGGCGGCCTCCAGTCGCGATCGAAGATCCTCGATTTCAGAACGCAAGCCGGTCATCTCCGCGACACTGCGTGCAAGTTCGGCTTCCCTGTCACCGTCCCTGATGCGGGCCGCTTCCGTTATTTCCGATAGCTTTGCCTGCGCCATATCGAGCGATTTCTGCAGCCGCATCTCCTCTTTCTCGCTCTTGCCAAGCGCGGCCAGCAGTTCCGAAAGCTGCGCGGCGTCATTGGCATGGACAGTCGAGAGTTCGTCCAGCCTGTGCCGGGCCTCGGCCTCCCGTTTCAGCGCCTTGTCGAGGTCGATCGACAGGCTGACATGTTTCTCCCGCAGCATCTCGTTCTCGCGCGAGCGTCTGTTGGCCTCGACGGCTCTGGCCGAGAGTGTTTTGACAAGCTCGCCGAACTCGGCCTCGCGTTTTGCGCTCGCATTGCCTGCGACGACGAGTTCCAGCCTTGCCGCAGCCAGCGCGCCGCGAAGTGCTTCCTTGTCCTCGACCAGGCTCGCCTCGTGCTGCTGCAGGGCCTCGATAGCGCTGTCGCGCTCGCGCTGCTTTCTGGTTGCATCGTGGAGCTGTTCGGACAGCACCCTTTGCTGCGCGGTCAGGCCGGTATTTGCCAGCTCCAATTCGTTGGCGCGAAGAATGTCGCCGTGGAGCAGTTTCAGGAATTCGCCCGTCAGATGATGCGAGGTCGCGATCTCCGACAGTTTCGCATTGATCTCCCCCAGATACTCCTGCGCGTCGTGAAAGAGCCCATCGACCGCATTTAAGGCAGCCAGCCGGGTTTGCGTATGGGGGGACAGCCGTCGTGCGGTCTCGAAGGCGTCCGCATTGGCTTCGAGTTGCGAGCTGTCATCCGTTGCCGCGAGATTCTCATCCGATACCGTCTCATCCGGCACAGTGACGTCGTTCAACGGCGACTGATCGTCCACATTGAGACATTCGCTAAACGCATCCGCCAAATCGGTTTCGAGCTCCTTGAACGCTCTCTCCACTGTCTCGGCACGCTTGATCAAACCTTTGAAATTCATGACCGAATATCCCTCTCGTGCAGCGCCGGCAAGGAGCGGATTTTCAACACTTGACCCTCGCCTCCCCCGAATGCGGGTTCATCTCCTGACGTGCGCTCTGGCCGACGCACGCTAGGGACAGGCTTGGCCACTGTCCTCGTGTGTTTGAATGACGCAAAGCCGTGTTCTGCCGCGCTCCATACCCGAGGCGTTGGCACCGCTCGCAAAATGCCTGCTCATTTCACCCGAAACGGATATGAAGCGGCGCAAGCCTGAGGATCGCCTGGTGATTGTCTTGAGGACCGGCCGAGCCCTCGGTGTTCTGCAGCAGCTACAAGGTCACGGCCTAAGACGACGCGTGTCACTGCCGGGAGGCCTGACCTAATAAATGCCTGACCTAATAAATGATTGTGTTGAATACGTTTCGCTGATTAGCTGCTGTGCATAGACCAGGGACAAGACCGATAAAATGTTGTCCCGGGAGGACCGCGATGCCGGTGCTTGAGGTTCGCCACGTCTCCAAGAATTTCGGGGCTATCCAGGCCCTGACCGACGTCAGCTTCCAGGTGGAGCGAGGCGAAGTCGTTGGTCTGATGGGGGACAACGGCGCCGGCAAGTCGACGATAGTCAAGACTGTGGCCGGGAATTTTCCTCCGAGCGACGGCGAAATTGTAGTCGAGGGCGAGGTGTGCCACTTCCACCAGCCCGTGCAGGCCCGCGCCAAGGGGATCGAAGTTGTTTATCAGGACCTGGCGCTCGCCGATAATCTGACGGCCGCGCAGAACGTCTTTCTGGGGCGCGAGATCAAGAAAGGCTTCTGGCCGATCAGGATTCTTGACAAGCAGGCGATGATCGATCGCTCGGCAGCGCTGTTCAAGGAACTCAAATCGGAAACCCGGCCGCGCGACCTCGTCAGGAAGATGTCGGGTGGGCAGCGCCAGGCGGTCGCCATCGCGCGGACCCGGCTTTCAAATGCCAAGCTGGTGCTGATGGACGAACCAACGGCCGCCATCTCCGTGCGCCAGGTGGCGGAAGTACTCGAACTGATCCGACGCCTCAAAGCACAAGGAGTCGGCGTCATGCTGATCAGTCACCGAATGCCTGACGTGTTCGCCGTGGCAGATCGCATTATCGTCCTCAGGCGGGGCTCGAAAGTTGCCGACAAGCCAGCCGACAAAACATCGCCCGAGGAAATCACTGGACTGATAACGGGGGCCATCCGTGGCGAATAGTGTTCAGGAGTCAGTTGGCGTTCAGGGCTCAGTCGAAGAACATGGCCGGCCGGCCATGTCGGATTTCGTCCCGACCAAGGAAAAAACAGTTCTCCAACGTGTGATTTCAAGTCAGCCCTTCTGGGTGACGATCGCGCTCATCGCGCTCGTCATGTTGATGACTGCGATGGAGCCGAGCTTCGGCACGTCTGAAAACGTCGCCAATGTGACGCGCAATTTCGCACCTTTCGGCATCATGGCACTTGGCATGACGATCGTCATCATCACCGGCGGTATCGATCTGTCGGTCGGCTCCGTCATGGGTCTCGTGGTCATCGTCGCCGGCCTGTTCCTCACCTGGCATTATCCCTGGTACGTCGCCTTCGCCATGGGCCTTTTCTCCGGTCTGGCCTGTGGCGCGGTCAACGGATTCTTTGTCGCCTATGTCGGGATGCCGTCCTTTGTGGTCACCCTCGGCATGCTGTCCGTCGCGCGCTCGCTGGCGGTCGTATTCTCGGCCAACCAGATGCTCTACCAGTTCGGGCCCGATGCTCCGATCGTGAAGGCAATCGGTCAGTGGAAATGGCCGCGGCATGGTCCGAACGACTGGGCACCGCATTGGATACCAGAACTGTCGTCACAGTTCTGGACCATGGTGATCCTGGCCCTGATTGTCGGCTTCGTATTCAACTTCACAGCCTGGGCCCGGCATCTCTTCGCCATCGGCGGCAATGAGGAGGCGGCACGGCTCACCGGCGTTCCGGTCAACTGGATTAAATTCGAGGCCTATGTCTTCTCGGCTTTCACCGCCGCGCTCGCCTCGCTCCTGCTCCTCGGCTATAACGGTTCGGCTATAAATGCCATGGGCCAGGGCTACGAACTGCGCGTTATCGCCGCGACAGTCATTGGCGGCGCCAGCCTCATGGGCGGCGCCGGCACGGCCTTCGGTGCGATCATCGGTTCGGCCTTCCTCGAGGTGATCAGGAATGCGCTGCTGATGGCCGGCATCGATTCAAACTGGCAGGGTGCCTTCGTCGGCGCCTTCATCGTTCTTGCGGTTCTCTTGGGCATGCAAACGGGCGGCAAATCGATTCTCGCCGCGTCGCTGGCAGTCTTGATGCCCAAAAAACGCCGCTAGAAACCCGCCGGCGGGAGGCTTGCGGGACATCACACCAAGGAGGAGAACGTCACATGAAAAAACATCTGCTGACGGCCGCCGTCGCGCTTGGCGCAATGGTGCTTGCCGTTTCCGGCGCCCAGGCGAAATACACCTTCGCCCTGGTGCCGAAGAACATGAACAATCCTTTCTTCGACCAGGCACGCGACGGCTGCAAGAAAGCCGAGGCCGAATCCAATGGCGCCGTGGAGTGCATGTATATCGGCCCCGGCGAGCATGGTGGCGGCGACGAGCAGGTGCAGATCGTGCAGGATCTCGTGGCCAAGAAGGTGGACGGCATCGCCGTGTCGCCATCGAACGCCGCCGCGATGGCGGTTGCGCTGCAGGCCGCCAAGGAAGCCGGCATCCCGGTCCTCACCTGGGACTCCGATCTCCTGCCCGAAAACAAGGATCTGCGCGTTGCCTATATCGGCACGCACAATTATGAGATCGGCGAGAACCTCGCCAAGCTTGTCATGCAGATCAAGCCCAAAGGCGGCACGATCTGCATCCAGTCCGGCGGCGCCGCGGCGGCCAACCACAACGAGCGCATGCAGGGCATTCGCGATACGCTTTCGGGCACCAAATCGGCGGCCTCGCCCGGGGATCGGCTGACGGGCCAGAACGGCTGGACCGAAATCGAAGGCTGTCCGCTCTACACCAACGATGATTTCCCGCTTTCGGTGCAACAGTTCGAGGATATCATGGCGAAAAACCCGAACCTCGACGCATTCGTCCCAACCGGTGGCTTCCCGCAGTTCATTCCCGACGCCAACCGCGCCGCGGTCGCACCGTACAAGGACAAGATCGCCTCGAAAGCCCTGGCCCTTGTCGTTGCCGACACGCTTCCGGTACAGATCGACCAGATGAAGGAAGGTTTCTCCCTTGGCCAGGTCGGTCAGCGGCCGTTCGAGATGGGCTACAAGACGATGATGGCGCTGAAGGACATGAAGGAGGGCAAGGCTCCGCCGGCCGACCCGACCTACACGGGCCTCGATGTCTGCACTCCGGAGACAGCCGACACCTGCGTCGCCAAATAGCGCTTTTGGGCGGGAGGAAACTCCCGCCCTTTTCATAGGGGATCTCAATGCCGGAATTGTTCTCGCTCAAGGGCCGTGTCGCATTGGTCACGGGTGCCTCGCGTGGTCTTGGTTTTGCCATGGCCAAGGCACTTGCCGAAAACGGTGCGACGGTGATCGTCAATGCCCGCGACGTGGCCGCCCTTTCCGTGGCGGCCGAAAGGATCGGTGCAGAAGCCCTGCCGTTCGATGTCACCGACGCGGCGATCTCAAGGGCGTCGCTCGAAGGAATCGTCGAACGCCACGGCCGCCTCGACATTCTGGTCAACAACGCCGGCATCCAGCATCGGAAACCGCTGGTCGAATGGCAGGACGAGGATTTCAACCATGTGGTTGCCGTCAATCTGTCGGCTTGCTTCCGCATGATGCGCGACGCGGTGCGCCTGATGCTGCCAAACAAGTTCGGGCGCATAATAAACACCGGATCGGTCGCAGCGATCCTTGGCCGCCCCACCATTCACGCCTATGTGGCGGCAAAGGCGGGCCTGCACGGGCTGACACGCTCCACTGCCGCTGAGCTGGGCCGTCACGGCATCACCGTCAACGCCATCGCCCCCGGCTATTTCGCCACCGAGCTCAACACCGCACTTATGCACGACCAGGCCTTCACCAAATGGGTCGAGGCACGAACCCCCGCGGGCCGCTGGGCCCAGCCTGAGGAGCTCGGCGGAGCCGTGGTGTTTCTCGCCTCCGACGCTGCCGCTTACGTCAACGGGCACGTGCTGGCGGTTGACGGCGGGCTATCGGTTTCCCTGTGATTTCAACCGGCGACACCGTGCCGGGAGGGCGTGCCTGCTAGCCGCCTGAAATGACGACTTGATGCATGCGCTGCTGGCCCGGTCCCCTGCGCGGACGCCGACGCCACACGATTGGATGCCGCGCCGCATTGCAGCCGCCGACTTTCGATTCGCAACAGGTTATTTCGACGTCTGGCGGCATCGATGCTTGATGCCGCCAATATTTCATTCCACACACCGGTCACAATGAGAGACGACATACGGGATCAGCGCCGGGTATTCGGGTGGGCCTTGCCTGCCTCCGCGGTCGTGCATTTGCTCGCCGCCGCGCTTCTTTTGTCCGCACTGCCGCTGTCGCCCCCGCAGCCGCAGAAGGAGCAGCCCATCGCAGTTGATATCGTGCCGCCGCCTAAACCGCCGGAAAAAACCAAACCTCCGTCCCCCGCTGAACCGCCCAAGCCGGAAAAGCAGCCGGAAGCCAAGGTCGAGACGCCGACGAGCCGTGAGGTCACCGCGCAGAGACCTGTCTTCCAATTCGGTGAGAAGGACGCCGGTCCTCGCAAGTCTCTGGACGGCAACAGTGCGGAGGATGGTTCGGAACAACCGCCAGCGCCGCAAGTTCCCAGTAACCAGGATCTTGCACAGCCACCTGCCGTGACAGCGGTCGAGGGGAAAGACCAGGCTCCGTCGCCTGGCGCATCACCGCCGCCGAAGCCCAAGCCAGCGGATGTCGCCAAAGTGCAAAGGCCCTTGAAGCTTCAGGAAGCGAAGAGATTGTTCTCGAAATCAGCAACCGGTGATCCGGTGGCGACAACCGCGATGAAAAATGTGCCGCGCGCCGTGCGGATCGGTCAGCTCTGCAACACGGAACTCGCACAGCAATTGGTGCACGCGTCGCCCCCCTATTTCCCAAACAGCCTGCTTGAGTATCGGCTGAAGGCCGGCACGGTCATGAACGTCGCCAGTGCGCCGTTCCCTGCAAACGGACAGTGGTACGATCTGAGCTTTCGCTGCGAGGTCGATCCGGACGCGACGAGAGTCGTTTCGTTTGCCTTTCGTGTTGGAAATCCGGTGCCGCGCAGCGAATGGAAGCGCCGCGGGTTGCCCGCCGAATAGGTGGTCGAGGCGGCCGGCGATGTCTTCGCGCGCTCCGGGCTGCCGAACCAACACGCGCCAAAAGTGCCTTTCGTCAGCGGCTGCCGAAGTCTAGCATACGGCTTTGGGAGGAGGCTTCGATGACTTCAAGTTTCAACGTTCACCATGCTGCCGGCTATGAGCAGCTCATGGGCCGCTGGAGCCAAAAGCTCGCGCCGCTGTTCATCGGCTTCGCGGGCCTCAAGGACGGCGAAAATATCCTCGACGTCGGATGCGGCACCGGCAGTCTGACCTTCGCGCTCGTCAAGGCCGCTGACCTCGGTGAGGTCGCGGCGATCGACTTTTCGGCCGTTTTCGTCGAGGAGGCAATCCGGCGCAACACCGATCCGCGGATAAAAATCCGTCAGGCGGATGCCTGCGCCCTGCCCTTTGAGGATGGCGCGTTCGACCGTGCCCTGGCCCTGCTCGTGCTCCATTTCGTGCCCGAAGCCGGCAAGGCAGTCGCCGAGATGCGCCGCGTCGTGCGGCCGGGCGGCGTCGTCGCGGCGACGGTATGGGACCATCTCGGCGGCATGCCGGGGATGCGCATGATGATCGACACGGTGGCGGTGCTCAGTGAAGGCGGACGCCAGCTGCGTGCCCGCTATTGCACGCAGCCGATGATGCAGCCGGGTGAAATGAAACGGACCTTTGTCGAACAGGGTCTCCGCGACGTTACGGAAACCCAGTTGATGATCCGCATGGACTACCAAAATTTCGATGATTACTGGGCGCCGATTGCCGCCGGCGAAGGGCCGCTCGGTAAGTATGTGGCCACGCTCGACCCGGAAGAGCGGGCGCGCACCGACGCCGCCATGCGCGACGCCTACGAGGCCGGCCGGCCCGACGGCCCGAGGTCCTTTGCCAATGTCGCCTGGGCCTGCCGCGGCGTCGTTGCCTGACCTTGGCGCTAATGCATGCCGCGCAAAAAGCGCGTCGCATGAGGCCGATCGAACGCGACGCGCTTTAGCCGATCCCATAGACCAGCCCGACGCGGCCGTCCGAAAGCTGTTCGACCTTGCGCAGTTCGAGCCCACGACGATTTCTCGCCGTCCCAAACAGCGGCTTTCCTTCACCGGCGAGCAGCGGATAGACGATGAGCCTGAGCTCATCGACCAGCCCAGCATCGATAAGGCTCGCGGTAATTCGGGCGCCGCCCATAAGGTAGATGTCCTTGCCGGGCTGCTGTTTCAGTGCAGCGATATCCTCGAAATTCCGCACGAAGCGCGTCTTTGGCCAGGCCGCCGAAGTCATTGTGTTCGACAGCACATAATGCGGGGTCTGCGCGGCGAAGCGGGCCCATTCTAGCTCGGCCGGCTTCGGCAATTTGCCGGTCATCGGCAGCGGCTTGTCGGGCTCGTTCTGGATGGCGCTCCAGTAGCGCTCGTAGCCGGCATACATGACGCTGCCAAGCAGGCAGGCATCGATTTGCGGCGTCAGGCCGTATTCGTCCGACCACGCGTCGACCCAGTCGGCGTAACCCTCGGGCCCCTCCATCTTGCCATCGACGGAAATCTTCATTCCAGCGATCAATTTGCGCATGACTTCCTCCATCAGGCTTGCGGGATGCAAGCACGTTTCATCGGTTCAGCGTTGCTTCGTGTTGCTGGCGGCGACCTCAGGGATAGCCGCCGCGAGTTACATCAGGCCGGCAGACGGCGGTCGTATTCTTCCCGCAGGCGGCTCCAGCCGTCCCAGAACGAGGTCGGCGTCTTGCCCGCCAGGCGGGCGGCCAGCAGGTCGAGGTGTATGTGCCAGCCGGCGGTGATGTTGAGCTGGATTGCACGTTCCGGCAGGCGGCGATGAACGACGGTGAGCAGCACATCGCTACCCTTCGCCTCCAGCAAGAAGGAGACGCCGCCGGTGTTTCCCCAGGTGATGGAAAGCTTGCGCGGCGGATCGAGTTCGGTGATCCGGCCCTCCATCCGATGCTCTTCGGGAAAGCCCGCGGGGCGCTGGCCAGGCGGGTCCGTCAGCTCGTCGTTACGCCAGACCAATTCGAACGAGCTGCCGGCCTTCAGTTCCATCTGGCCCGCGGCCATCCATTGCCGGCGCAAGTCACTCTCGGTGAGATAGGCCCAGACGCGCTCGATGGGGCCGGGCAAGAGGCGCTGGATGGTGAACGTGGCGGGCTCGCTCAGCTCGCCATAGGCGTCGATGCTTCTCATCTGGTTCATTGCTCGTCTCCTTCTTTCGGGTTGGGCGATTTCCTGGACTCATCCTGGGCTTTGCGTGCGTCCTCTTCGCGAAGAAGGCGTTCGAGAACATCGAGACGACCGGTCCAGAAGCGCTCGTAGAAGCTGAGCCACTGATGGGCGCTGGCCAGCGGTCCAGGGGCTAGTCGGCACAGATGCGTGCGGCCCCTCACCTCTCGACGAATAAGCCCTGCGTTCTCCAGCGCCTTGATGTGCTTGGAAGCCGCCGCGAGCGACATCACGAAGGGTTCCGCCAGCTGGCTTACCGTTTTCTCGCCATCGGCGAGATCGCGAAGCATGTGCCGCCGGGTGGCGTCGCCAAGGGCGTGAAAAACCGCGTCCATCTGGGGTGTCTCTAATTCAACCATGTAGTTGAATATAGACGCGCGCTTTGAGATAGTCAACCGTTTGGTTGAATAATTTATGTGAAGCGCCGCGGGGCCGCTTGCGCCATCGAGCGCGTCGACGTGACGGGAGATAGGGACGCGCCCCGCGACAGTAAGGGCGAGGCCCTTATTTGCCGTCGAAGAAACTGTGGATCGCGGCTTCCAGCTTTTCGATAAGCTGAGGGTTGTGGCAGCTGCCAGCCCAGATCAGGGCGTTTAGCCTCATCTCTTTGTTGATAAAGCTCACTTTCCCAGAATCCAGCAGGTATGCCGCGATCTCGTAGTGCCGCCCCTTGATAGCCTCGATGAGCGCGTTGTTTCTCCCCGTCTTGTCGGTCAGATTTACTTCCGCGCCATTCTCCACGAGCAACTTGACGACTTCGAGATGCCCGTTCTTCGCCGCCTCGATAAGAGCCGTTCTGCCGTAGTAGTCAGCTCGCGCGTTGATCTCTATTTGGGGGTGTCTCACGAGGACTGAGATACACGCGTAATGTCCCTTGGCCGACGCAAGGCTCAAGGGCGTGCTCTTCCACTTGTTTCTGGCATTCACGTCGATTTCCGGGTCTTCGATCAGCGCCTCCACCACAGCTGTGCGGTCATTGAGGGCTGAAAGGTGAAGTGCAGACCAGCCGCCGTCGTCCGACTGATTGATGTCGGCGCCAGCCGCCAATTCCGATCGAACCGCCTCCGCATCGCCTTGTTCTGCCGCGACCAGCAGGGGCGACCAGTCTCTTGCCCCTTCGGCTTCCAAGCTGTTGGTCAACGCAGTCGCCTCCTCGGATAGTCACAGAATACCACAGAATCCGCGATAGTGGGGTCATCCTGCATAGAGTTCCCTGGAGCCCGTGGGTCACAGAGAGCTGTCGGCCCGAAGCGGAGGATCAGCGCTTCACGTCCGTCTCCTCACATTCTCCTGATATCGACTGGCTTTGGCGGCCATTCAGACTAGATAGAGCCTGCGCCGGGCGGAACGATGCAGAAGGACCTGAACATGCCTGAACAGATTACCCTGAATAGACCTGAACAAATCAGATTGAACGACGACTCCGCCATTCCGCAAATCGGCCTCGGCGTGTGGCAGGTCGATCCAGCCATCACCGCCAAGGTGGTGCGCTGGGGAATCGAGGCCGGCTACAGGCTGATCGACACCGCCGAAGGCTATCAGAACGAGGAAGGTGTCGGGCAGGCGATCCGCTCGGCCGGCGTCCCGAGAAGCGAGTTGTTCATCACCTCGAAACTGCGCAACGGCGCGCATCAGCGCGACGCCGCCTTGCGCGCCTTCGACGAAACGATGAGCAAGCTCGGCATCGAACAGATCGACCTGTTCCTGATCCATTGGCCGGTGCCCAGCCAGGACAGATATGTCGAGGCCTGGAAGACGCTGATCGAACTCAGGCAATCAGGCCGGATCAAGTCGATCGGCGTTTCGAACTTCAACCAGGATCACCTCGAACGGATCATCGGCGAGACCGGCGTCACGCCGACCGTCAACCAGATCGAGCTCCACCCCCGCTTCCAGCAGCGTGACAAACGTGAATTCCACGACAGCCACAACATCCGCATCGAGAGCTGGAGCCCGCTGGGCAGCGGCCGGCTGTTGAGCGATCCGACGCTTGAAAGCATCGCCAGGAAACACGGCAAGTCGGTGGCGCAGACGATCGTCAGGTGGCATCTTCAGGAAGGGCTGATCGTCATTCCAAAGTCGATCCACCAGGACCGCATCGCCGCCAATTTCGATGTCTTCGATTTCGAGCTCGAAGCGAAGGACCTCGAGCTTATCCGGGGCATGGATTCGCCCGAAGGCCGCACCGGCCCGAACCCCGCTACAGCTGCATTCCTGTTCTGAGGGCCGACAGTGAAGCTGCCTATCCTCCCCCTTGGGGCCCCTTTGGGCCTCTTGGGGGAGATGTCCGGCAGGACAGAGGGAGGCGCTGTCCCGCCAGCGATCAAAACTACCTTCCCGCTAGCTCATATCCCGGAGCCATCCACCAGCGGCACATCTTCGCCCTCCCAGGGGCTCGGCATCGATCCCTTGCTGAGATTGGCCGACGGCAGCGGCATCCAGCACTTCAGTTCGGGTTCGGCATATTCGACGATGCGTCCTGGAGACGAGTCGGAGGCACGCCAGCCTTCGCTGCCGAACTGATCGGCGCGGGCCCAGTAAGCCATGTCGACCTCGGCCGGACCCTGCTCAGACGGCCGAACCGTGACAAGGATTCTGCTGCCATCCCTTGGCGCGCTCGACATGTGGCGCCACTGACCGGGCTCGTCCATTGCATTTCCTCCTGCGATCTTCGCCTCGAACGGATAGTCGCTTCGCGTTCGGAAGCGGTCAACCCGAACTTTTTTGCCTGAGACAAAACCCCTGTCCCGTCGTCGCGGAACAAGTCATGGCACGCCGGGTTTGGGCAAGTTGTTGAAGGAAGCAAAATGAGACCAGCGCCGCGACCGATCCTTACCATTATTGCATGGCAGGCCGCGTCTTTCGTTCGCAACCCGGTCCCGTCGCAATGAGGCAGGCCGGTTCCGATCATTCCATCCCACCGAAGGAGGGCAAAGGCGGCATAGGACGAGCGCTCGGCCTCGGCCTGATAACAGGGGCGGCCGACGACGATTGTTCCGCTATAGGCACCTATGCAAGTGCCGGCGCCCGTTTCGGACCCGACCTGCTCTGGACGGCCCCGGTGACGTTGCCGATGATGTACGCGGTCGTCTATCTGTCGTCGAAGCTCGGCCAGGTGTCGGGGCGCGGATTGTTCCACGTCATCAAGGACTTCTACCCGCGGTGGCTGCTCTGGTCGGTGCTGTTGGGTGTGCTCGTCGGCAACACCATCGAGGCAGCGGCGGATCTTGGTGGAATGGCGGCGGCGATCAACATATTCGTGCCGCTTCCCATTCCGCTGATCGTGCTGTTCGTCGCCGCCCTCATCTTCGCCCTCCAGGTTTTCGGCTCCTATACTTTGATCCGCAACATCTTTCGCTGGCTGGCGCTGGCGCTGCTCGCCTATGTCGGTGCCGCCATTCTGGCCAAGCCGGACGCCGCGGCGGTGCTGCGCGGAACGCTGCTTCCAAGGATCGAATTCAACCGCGAGTTCCTGTCGATCCTGGTCGCCATCATCGGCACGACGCTGTCCGCCTATCTCTATACATGGCAGTCCAATGAGGAGGTGGAGGAGGAGATTGCCCAGGGGCGCACAACGCTCAGCCAAAGGAAGGGCGCTACCGACAGCGAACTCCGCCGCTCGCGCCGGGACATCCTCATCGGCATGATGTTTTCAAATCTCATCATGTATTTCATCATCCTGTCGACGGGGGCGACGCTCTACAAGGCGGGGCATCACGATATCGACACGGCCGCGCAAGCCGCGGAGGCGCTGCGGCCGCTCGCCGGCCAGGCCGCAAGCGTTCTGTTCGCCGCAGGTGTGATCGGCGTCGGTTTCCTAGCGGTTCCTGTCATGACCACCGGCGCTGCCTATGACGTGGCACAAGCCATCGGCTGGAAAAACAGCCTGCACGCCCGGGCTCGAGAGGCGCCCAAATTTTACCTCGCCATCGGATTTTTTACGGCGATCGCCGCTGGCCTGAACTTTCTCGGCTTCAATCCGATGAAGGCGCTGGTCTGGTCCGGCATCGTTCAGGGCTTCTCGACACCGCCCTTGCTGCTGCTCATCATGCTGATGACGAACAGCCGCAGGATCATGGGGGAGCAGGTGAACAGCCGCAGCACCAACATACTCGGTTGGGCAACGACCGCCGCCATCTTCTCGGCGACGATCGGCCTGGTGGCCACCTGGTTCATGTAAATCCGGCAGGACAAGGGACGCCGCCAGTTGGACTACCCGTTCCCGCTTGCGGATTGCCCCAGCTTTGCCGGCCTTGGAAACTCCACAACATCTCCCACCGGCCGCTTGTATTGCGCTGCGACAATTGCATCGATCAGGAGATCCAGAGCCGCACGAGCCGTGCGGCTCGTCTCGTCCTCGCCGCTCAAATAGTGGCAGGCTCGTTCAAGGTGCAGGTGTGCGGCGGCAAAGTCGCTTGTCATAGGCATCTCCCTGTTGCCCGCCCGCCGGCAAGATGACCGCCTCGATTTAGCCAAAAGCAAATATCCACAGCCGGATTTGAATCAAATTGACCTGACTCACTGCATGCTGCGGAGCCACTCCAGCGCCGTGGCCTGTGCCTCGCTTGCATCCTCCCCGAGGACCGCTAGGCCGTCGAGGATTGTGGTATCGGGACATAGTTCCTCGACGTCGCGCCGGGAGCGTCCGAGGGCGACTTGCCTTATATATCCGGCCGGCTTCATGCGCTCTGTCCGACGCGCTGCGCCATCGCGGCTGAAGGCGCTGTGGCGGGTTTTCAGCGCGCTGCGGCGCATTGAATAAACCAATTGCAGGCGATGTGCCGCAAACTCCGTTCGTCCAATGCGCTACTTTTGAAATTTTCTCACTCTCTTAATTCTACAAACTCTCTAGATTTAACATAGATCGCTAGACCCAAGATCCTAAAATAGAGCGCTTGAGAGGGAGCCAGGAATGTCGAAAAAGCTCGTGGTGGGGCTGTCGGGCAATTTGACGCGGCCCTCGAAGACCAAGGCGTTCGTCAGCCACATTGTCGGGCAGGCCGCCGAAAGCATCGGCGCGGCCTCGGCCGTCTTCGACATCGAGGATCTCGGCGCGTCCCTGCCGCAGGCAAGGCGCCTCGGCGACCTCGACCCGGCGGCGCGCAACATCGTCGAACGGCTGCTGGGCGCCGACATCCTGGTGGCCGGCTCGCCGACTTTCAAAGGCAGCTATACCGGGCTTTTTAAGCACTTCTTCGACCTGCTCGATCCGTCATCGCTGAGGGGCAAGCCCGTCATCCTCGCCGCGACCGGCGGCGGCGAGCGCCATTCGCTGATCGTCGAGCACCAGTTGCGGCCGCTGTTCGGCTTCTTCGAGGCGCTGACCGTGCCGACCGCGATCTACGCCTCCGACAAGGATTTTGCCAATGGCGTGCTGATGTCGGAAGCCATCCACGCCCGCGCTCGGCAGGCGGTCGCCGAGGCATGCCGTGTAACCGGGGTGCCCTACGGCGTCGGCCTTGCCGCCTGAACGCACCACTGACCCGAGATCCCCTTTCCGATCCGTCCAGGAGCACGCCGCGATGACCAGATCCACCAAATCCAGGCAAATCAAACTGGGCGCTTTCCTGCCCGGCGGCGGACAGCATATCGCCGCCTGGCGCCACCCCGAGGCGCCGGCCGACGGCGCCACCAATTTCGAGTTCCACAAGCAGCTCGCCCTGACCGCCGAGCGCGGCCTGTTCGACGCCTATTTCCTCGCCGACAATCTGACGGTCGGCCTCGGCGCGCGTGAAGGCGGCAATGCCAAGATCGCCGGCTTCGAGCCAGTGACGCTGTTTGCAGCGCTGGCGCCGCTCACCACGCATCTCGGCTTCATCGCTACCGCCTCGACCACCTACGAGGAGCCCTACACGCTCGCCCGCAAATTCGCCTCGCTCGATCATCTGTCGAACGGCCGCGCCGGCTGGAACGTCGTCACCTCGGCCGGCGACGAAACCGCGCGCAACTTCAATCGCGAGACGCAGCCTGCCCACGCCGAGCGCTATGCCCGCGCGCATGAGCACGTCGAGACGGTCAAGGCGCTGTGGGACAGCTGGGAGGACGATGCCTTCATCCGCGACAAGAAATCGGGGCGCTTCTACGACAAGGACAAGCTCCACGACATCGACCACAAGGGCGCGCATTTCAGCGTGAAAGGGCCGCTCAACGTGCCGCGCCCGGTGCAGGGGCATCCGGTCGTGGTGCAGGCGGGGCAATCGGAAGACGGTCGCGAGCTCGCCGCCCACTCGGCGGAAGTCATCTTCACCGCCCATCAGAACCTGGCGTCGGCGCAGGAATTCTATCGCGATATCAAGGCGCGCGTGGCGGCCGTCGGCCGCGATCCCGAGCAGGTGCTGATCATGCCGGGCGTGGCACCCTTCGTCGGCCGCACCGAAGAAGAAGCGCGCGCCAAGTACCAGCAACTGAACGATCTCATCCTGCCCGAAGACGGCGTCGCCCTGCTCAACGGGCTGGCCGGCCAGACGCTCGACATCACCGGCTATCCGCTCGATGGACCACTGCCGCCGAGCAAGGAGACCGAAGGCATGAAGAGCCGCCAGGCGCTGATCCGCCAGATTGCCGACGAGCACAACTTCACCATCCGACAGCTCTACCAATGGGTGGCAACGGCCCGCGGCCATTATACCGTCATCGGCAGCGCCACGCAGGTCGCCGATCAGCTGGAGGAATGGTTCGGCAACGAAGCCGCCGACGGCTTCAACATCCTGCCGCCCTGGCTGCCCGGCGGGCTCGACGACTTCGTCGAGCTGGTGATCCCCGAACTGCAGCGCCGCGGCCTGTTCCGCACCGCCTATGAAGGCAGGACCCTGCGCGAGAACCTCGGCCTCAGGCGGCCGGAAAACCCCTGGACCGCCGCCCGCTCGGCGGTGCTGGCCGCCGAATAATCCCGAGAAGCCCGATATTTTCCAAGCAGGAGGCAACCTTGCAGCACATCGAACAGGCCGCCAGCCTCGGCACGCCCGACAGCACGACAAGCCTCGGCACGGACTTCCTGCGCCTCGGTGGCCGGGCGGGCATCCGCTTCCTGTCGCGCTACGGCGTCCTCATCGCTTTCCTCGCAATCTGGCAAGTGTCGAGCAGCGCGGGCTGGGTCAACGCGGCCGTGCTGCCGCCGATCGACATGATTGTCGCGGCACTTTGGAAGGGGCTGGTCGGCGGCACTCTGCTCGGCGACATCGCCATCAGCCTGCAGCGCGCCGGTCTCGCTTTCGCGGCCGCCGTGCTGGTCGCCATCCCACTTGGCCTGTTCATGGGTCAGGTGCGCACGGTCGAAACCGCGCTCGATCCCATCCTGCAGGTTTTCCGCCAGACCTCGGCGCTGGCGCTCTATCCCGTATTTATCCTGCTGCTTGGGCTCGGCGAGGCCTCCAAGGTGTTCGTCATCTTCTGGGCGACGCTGTTCCCGTTGCTGCTCAACACCATCGGCGGCGTCAAGCAGGTCGATCCGAAACTGCTGGAGATGGCCCGCGTCTACGGTGCCAGGCAGCTCACCGTCTTCCGTCGCGTCGTGCTGCCCGGCGCCGTGCCGTCGATCTTCGTTGGGCTTAGGCTCAGCGCCACCACGGCGCTGCTGCTGTTGATCGCTTCCGAAATGATCGGCGCAAACAAGGGCATCGGCTTCCAGGTGATGAACGCGCAATACAATTTCCAGATCCCGCTGATGTTTGCGGCAATCGTCATCCTCGCCGGCCTCGGCCTGATTGCAAACCAGGCGCTGGTCAGCCTGCAGCGTCGGCTCTGCCGCTGGAGCAATGCCGTCGACTGACCACCCGCCCTTACCAATCTCAACCAGGCCAGAACTCAAATCAGGAAAGACCCGGACCATGAAAATCTCCCGCCGTTCCCTGCTTGCCGGCGCGCCCTTCGCCGCCGGCCTTCTCGCCGCGGGCCTGCCGCGCTTCGCCTTTGCCGAAGCGGAACCAGTGAAGTTCCGCTCCCTCGCCAGCCGTGGCAGCATCTCTCCGCATGAGCTGGCCGGCGAGCTCGGCTATTTCAAAGGCCTCGGTATCGAGGTCGAGAATGTCGGCTATTCCGGCGGCGGCCCGGAATCATTGTTAGCGCTGGCCTCCGGCAGCGTCGATATCGGCTCGGCTGCAACCGCAGCCGTGATCAACTCGATCTCCGGCGGCAACGACTTCGTCGCCGCCTATCCGAGCAACGGCATCAACAGCAAGGTGCGCAGCGTCTTCTACGTGCTGGACGACAGCCCGATCAAATCGATCGCCGACATCGCCGGCAAGACCATCGCCGTCAACACGCTCGGCGCCCATCTCGACTACACCGTGCGCGAGGCGCTGCACAGCGTCGGCCTGCCGCCGGATGCTGCCAATCTCGTCGTCGTGCCCGGACCGCAGCTCGAACAGACCTTGCGCTCCCGTCAGGTCGACATCGCGGCGCTCGGCTACTGGCAGGCGACGTTTGCCGGCGCCCTCGTGGACAACGGCGGCGTGCGTGGCGTGTTCAACGACACCGACGTGCTGGGCGAGCTGGCCGGCGGCTTCGTCGTGCTCAGGCGCGACTTCATCGCCGCGCATCCGGACGCCGCCCGCAACTTCGTCGAACAATCGGCGCGCGCCTCCGACTGGTCGCTGCAGAACCCCGACGAAGCGCGCAAGGTGCTCGCCACAATCCTCGACAAGCGCGGCGAAAACGGCGAACTGGCGCGTTACTGGACCGGCTTCGGCCTGCGCCAGGGGGCCAAGGCGACGGACCGCGACATCGACTTCTGGGTCAGCGTGCTCGAGCGCGACGGCCGCCTGCCAAAGGGCAAGCTGAAGGCAACAGACATCCTCTACCGGCCGGGCGAAACCAAGACCAACTGACAAAGGCAACCGACCAACCAGTTGGGAGACGCGCGCGATGAGCAGCACAAGCGGCGGTCAGGTCAGCATACGCGACCTGTCCAAATCGTTCAGCATCAGTGGGCGCTCGCTCGCTGTTCTGAGGACCCTCAACCTCGACATCCGCTCGGGCGAATGCCTTGTCATCGTCGGCGCCAGCGGATCGGGCAAGACCACGCTGCTGCGCATCCTTGCCGGGCTGGAGGCCGCCGACAGCGGCGGCGTCGCCATCGACGGCAAGCCGGTGCACGGCGTCGGTGCCGAACGTGCGGTGATCTTCCAGGAACCGCGCCTACTGCCCTGGTTGACCGTGCTCGGCAATGTCGCCTTCGGTCTCGAAGTGCGCGGCGTGCCAAAGGCCGAGGCCGAGGAACGGGCGCGCTTCTATATCGCGCTCGTCGGCCTCGCCGAATTCAGCGATGCCTTTCCCCGGCAGCTGTCGGGCGGCATGGCGCAGCGCGTCGGCATCGCCCGCGCCTTGACCGTGCAGCCCGAAATCCTGCTGCTCGACGAGCCGCTGGGCGCGCTCGATGCGATGACCAAGATCGGCATGCAGGAGGAACTGGCGCGCATCTGGAGCGAGGAGAACGTCACCATGGTGATGGTGACGCACGACCTCGAGGAAGCAATCTACCTCGCCGACCGGGTGCTGATCCTGCCCAAGGAGAAAGGCGGCGCGGCGCGGCTGATCGACATCGACCTGCCCCGCCCGCGCGAGCGCAGCGAAAGCCGCTTCGTGCGCTACCGCGAGGAATTGCTGCGCGAATTCGGCCTGCACTGAAAGCCGCCTAAGACCCCTGCCCCGCTCTTTCCTGGAACCGGATTCCCCGCCCCCGCATTTCCTTAACCGGGAGGCGAAGGAGCGCGGCATGAAAGCCTTGTTCGCAATCTTTGGCGGCTTCGTGCTGACGCTCGCCGTATTCGCCAGCGGTCTCGCCTTCGCCACCTGGCTTCTAATAGCCAAGCCGGTACGGCCGGCCGCCCCGGCCTCCAGCGTCGCCGAACTGTGGGCCAAGGATCCGCGACCGGTGAACCCAGCCTCGCAGCGCCTCGAGCGCCTCCCGGCCCGCCCGGTCCCCGTTCGCACCTCGGAAGTTGATCGCACCGCGAAACCCGCCGACACCGCAGCAGCTTCGACACCCGACACCACCGGCTCCATCAAGCCGGTGGTGGAAGAGCAGCAGACGCTACCCGCCGCCCATGTCGAATGGTGCGCCAGCCGCTATCGCTCCTACCGGCCAGACGACAACCGCTACACGTCCTACAGCGGACAACAGCGCCCCTGCATCTCGCCCTATTTCGACACCGGCGCCGCCGATGACGGCAGCTATTTCGAGGCGAGCGATACGTCGTCGGTGGAGGGCTACCCGCCATCGGATGAACCCGGCTCCGCCGAGCTCTCATTCGACCACGTGCAATACTGCTTCAGCCGCTACCGGTCATATCGACCGGAGGACAACAGCTATCAGCCGTATTCGGGCGGGCCGCGCAGGCAGTGCGAGTAGGCAGGCCGTGGGGTGGCTGGCGGCCGCAGTGCATAGCGCCTTGTGCGACCCCACCCAACGATCACGCAGATTTCTTGGATCATTCGGGTTGGCGCGGCGTTCATCCGATACCCAAAGGAGAAATCAACATGGGCGACGACCGGGAAGACAAGATTCGTGAGCGCGCATACCAGATCTGGGAACGCGAAGGCGGGATCCATGGCGATCCCGAGCGGCACTGGCACCGGGCCGAGGCCGAGATCGACAGGGAGGCAGCCCTGCCATTGACGGCAGGCGATGCCCTGCCGGAAACCCGCGAGGTCGCGAGCTCCGACGTTTTGACGGTGGAGGCCCTGGCGGTGCGAACCGGCATATCGGGCGAACAGGCGCAGGAGCTGATCGACAGGCTGGGAAACGACAGGGCGGCTATCGAACAAGCCGCGCGCAACCTTAAGGGGAAGCAGCGGCTCGGGAGTGACAGATGATCAGAAAACTCAAAGACGGAAAATACCGCCTCTATTCGCGCAAGAAGGACGAAAAGACCGGCAAGCGCCGCAATCTCGGCACCTTCGATACCCGCGAGGCCGCCGAAAAGCACGAACGTGAGGTGCAGTATTTCAAGAGGCATTGAGGCGGCGTGCTGTCGCTTCGATGCCTCCATTAGTTTCTGTTGAGATTGAACAAAACGGGAACAAAAATGTCAAGAGCGAATTGACTCTGCGAGGAATGCCTTCCTATTTGTCAGCAGGCGGGGCGGTTGCTCACAAATCGAGGAGAGCCGCGATGGGCAGACGAAAAAGCCGGTTCGACAGGCTGTCGGCGAGGGATGCGGAGGCGATCATCAGGGACACTTTGAGCCTGCGCAAGACGGTGCTGTCGTCGCAACTGCATCTGAAGGCGCATGGCGAGCTGTTCTGGCAGCTTTGCGGGCTTGTCGAGAAATTGCACGAGGTGCTGGCCAGCGTCGCGGAGAAGGAGCCCGATTACCGGATGGCGGAGCTTGGCCTGCTTCCGCTGCCCGAGGATTACTCGACCCGGAAATGAGCCATGGCCGGGCCGATGGACAGCGTTGGGCGTGCCGCCAAGGCCAACATGCTGCTCATCGTGGAGTGCGGCCATTGCTACCATGTCGGACGCTTCAGGGCGAATGACGTGGCCCAGGTGGTGGGCTGGGGCAAGCCGCTGGAAGCGATCAGGTTCAGGTGCAAACGATGCACCCGCAAGGACACGACGGTGAAGACGCAGTTCATCGACCAGGACCATCCACCCAAGGGCTACATCTGGGTGCTGCAGAAATTCAAGCGCTAAAACCAAGCGCTAAAACAATGAGCCTTGCGCCGGCGCCTGCTGCGGAAACTTGATCTGTGTCGCCGGTTTTTCGACGATCACCAGCGCGTCATCGGGCGCCGTGCGCTGCAGGTGCCTTGCCTCCGACCATGGCGCCGTCAGCCAGGTCTCGGTTTCTTCCGGCGTGGTCAGGATCACCGGCATCGCCTTTTCGTGGATTGGCGCGATCAGCGCGTTGGGCTGGGTCGTCATGAAGCCATAGACCTGGTGATCGGCAGGGCTGTCCTTGACCTTGCGAAGGCCATGCCAGCGCGTCCACAGGCCGGCAAAGAAGAACAGCGGGCGGTCCCCGCCGAGTGCAAACCAGTAGTTGCGCTGGATGCCGGTCTCGGGGTCCTTGTCGCCGGGCGTCGGGCTGGGCTCGGCGAAGCTGGTGACAGGCACCACGCAGCGGTTCTCGATGCCGAGATATTGCTGCCAGTGGCCGTATTGCGGATTGCGGATATTAGTGGTGCCGTAGTCGGCCTTGCCCTTGACCCGCTCCAGTGGCGTCGGCATGCCCCACAGCAGATTGGCCAATTCGCGTTCGCCGTCCGGCGCGTTGCGCACCACCGGGCCGGGCTGGTTGGGATAGATGTCGATGGAGGGTTCGAGATTGCCGAGGATGTCGCGCAAGGCGCGGGTCCACTGGCGGATGGCCTCCTGGCTGGTCGTGATGTTGTAGAGATTGCACATTTTCAGGCCGTTCCCGGATGCTCAGGCATCTTGTTGGAAACGGCCTGGAATTTCCAGCGCTGTCCGTTGGGTTGCTGACACGGCAGACCGTGTCAGCAATGGCTTTGTGAGACCTACCGCGCCGATTGTCTCATAGCTTGTGCGGCTACCGCCGCGAGAAAAGCCCTCGCCGCGGCATCGCAGGCCGCTCGAGACGGGCCTTTGGCGAAAAGAAGAAGCTCGGCGGCTCGAATGTTGAGCCCGTGCTTCCTTGCGAATGTGGCTAGATCATAAGGCTTGTTGTCGTAAGGTTCGTCGTCGTAGTCGATCGTCAGATCGTAGTTTTCTTTCATTTTCTTCCTCCCTTTAGCGATCTCCCCCCTCCTGTCGCTAACGCAAAATTAACGTCGATGGCGGCGGGCGAGTCCACCAATCAGAGATTGTGTAAAAAACGTACGAGCTCGCATGCTCGCCCTCGCAACGGGCCTGCGAGCAATCGCCGCCGACCGGACCGGTCGAAAGAGCCGATTATGATGGCAATGTTGGAAAGGCTGCCACAGCCTGGTGCTACGGGTGTCCGCGACGCCTAGCGTGCCTAAATAGCCGGCATTTTCATCTTCCAGGCCCCGGTCCGCAGCCGGCCTCGTTGGGTCCGGCTAAAGGATAAGTCCGGCTAATAACACCGTAAGGAGCAGCGACAGCGGAACGGCCGCAAGACACCAGATCTCCAACGTGTTGTTTTGCAGCGGGTCCATCATCAGCCTCACTTTTTGGTTTGTCATTGTGACACTAACGGTTGGTCGGAGGTAGCGGTTCCAAGCGACGCCGTTCATAGAGCGCTGCCTGTGCTGCATATTAGCAACAGCTTGACGACCGCTGAGCCGGTACCGCTTGGACAACTTCACTGGCGCCGGTGGATGCGTATTCCGCAGGACTGCAAGCGCCCCTCGGCATCAGTCGTGCGGGGATCGATCGCCGCCCATGATCAGCGCCGAGCCGGTCATGCCCCGGAACCCAATGGCTGCATCTATCTCCGGCCGAAGTTTCGCTACCACCGAGCCGATCCGATGTTCACTCCAGCCAGCGATGCGCGTTTACAGGGACCTAAGTCTGACCTGCCTGCGCAATGGTCTTGTGTACGGCCGGCATCGGGAACAACTGCGCCCGTCTTCAGTTGATGGCGTCACCTCCTCGAGGAGACATCGGCGCAGAATCAGTCCCTTCATGCGCTGATTAGGGTCCGCCTGCCATTGCTGGATTTGGCAGGCGGACCCTTGGTTCTGTACGCTCCAGATGAAAAGCGGGTAAGCTCGGGATCACTCATCATCCCAGAAACCCCGTAGAGACGTATGGCGGAGGTCTTCCTTGCCCCTGAGATGCTTGACCTGGCTTGACATCCGAGACGACCTCCCAGCGCGCGCACGCAGCGGGGTCGCCCTCAGCCTTCCAGCGCCTCGTGCTGGTAAAGCTCGTCCATGCTGAGCGTCGCAAGCGCGGCGAACGGCGCCTGCTTTTTCACACGGCCGTGGCTCAGGATCACGACGTCGTCGCAGAACGAGATGGTGCTGCGATGATGGCTGATGACGATGGTAGTGCGGCGGCCGGCCCGCGACTTGAGCGTCTCGACGATTGCCGCTTCCGACAGGCCGTCCACCGCATTGGTGGCTTCGTCCAGGATCAGGATATCGGGATCGCGCACCAGCGCTCTGGCCAGCGCGATCCGCTGTCGCTGTCCCGCCGAGAGATTGACGCCGCGGTAGCCGACGACCGTCCAGTAACCCTGCGGCAGTTGCTCGATGAAGCCATGCGCTTCGGCCAGTTTTGCCGCGCGCTCGGCGTCATCGGCCGAGGCCGCGTCCTGGCCGTAGATGATGTTGTCGAAAATCGTGCCGTCGACCAGCTCCAGCTCCTGGCTGGCAAGCGCGATGTGCTTTCGCCACTGGCCGGGGTCTATGCGGTCCAGCGGCGATCCATCGACGAGGATCCTGCCGCTATCCGGTTCGACGAAGCGGCACAAAAGGTTGACGATCGTCGTCTTGCCGGCGCCCGACCGGCCGATCAGCGCGGTCGAGCGGCCGCTACGGATATCGAAACTCGCCGCATGCAGCACCACCGCGCGCTGCTCCGAGCCGGAATAGGTAAAGGTGACGTCCTCGAACTTGATGCCTTGGCTGAGCCCGGGGAACGCTGCGCTGCCTTGCGGCGGCGCTGGCTTGTCGGATGGGTCCAGCATCCACGTCACCTCTTCCAGCGATCCGCTGAGGCCCTGCAGCTGGCTCCAGGCCATTTGCAACGATCGCATGTAGGGCTGCAGCCGGTAGAGCAGGATGACGAAGGCGACGATCAACGGGAAGCTGACATTGGCGAACCAGGCGCCGATCACCACCGCCAGGAACAGCATGGCGTGCAGAACCTCGGTCAGCGGCGGCAACGCTCCCTGGCGGGTTAAAAGCACGAAGGCCGCCCGGCGCACCGCGTCGGATGCCTGGTCGAAAGCCGCTTTCTCGCGTTGCTCCTGGCCAAAAATGCGGATCAGCCGCCCGGCATGCACCAGATGCAGCATCTGCGATGCGAGCTGGCTGTTGCGGGAGGCGACGCTGCGGCTCGGCGCCTTCAGATTGGCCGACAGCACGGCGTGCGCGACCTGGACCAGCGCCAGGCCCAGCGTCACCAGCAGCGTCATCTGCCACGACAGGAGCAGCAGGAAGGTCAGGAGGATGATTGCGGCCGACGCGTTGACGATTGCCCCCAGCATGATCTGGATGGCATCCGAGGCCCGCCAGGATTCGTTGGAGATGATGTTGAGCAGCCGTCCGGGGCTTTGCTGCAGGAAAAATGGATAGCCTACCCGCAGCAGCCGCTCCGACAGCGCGCTGCGGATCGAATGGCTTGCCTTGCCATAGATAAAGGTGGTCAGCAGCGTGTTGGCAAAGGCGAACAGGTTCTTCAGCACGATCGAGCCGAGAATCGCGACGGATATGACGATCAGGCGGTCGCGCTCGCTCAAACTCGATCCGACATGCTGGAAGACGGCGGAAAAGCCGGCCATGCCGGTCTGCCCCTCCTGCCCCATGATTATGTTCAGCAACGGGATGATCAGGCCGATGCCGAAGCCTTCAAGCGCGGCACTGAGCAGCCCGAGCACCACCACGGCCGGAAGCAGGCGCAACTGTTTTTGCCGGAGCGCGCGGCGCAGCATCGGCAGGCTGGGCGGCATCAGTCGCATGATGGCGGATCACCTTGCCTCGGCATTTGCCTGTTGCTCCTGTCGCATTTCCGTCGTCGCGGGGGATTTCGCCAGCAAAAGCACCGCGAACTTGGCCGCGCCCAGCAAGTTCATGCCGATGATCGGCCAGTGCGACAGCTTGAGTTCACGGTCGAACAGCGGGCCTTTCCCCAGTTCGCGCAAGGCCGCCCTCATCGACCAGTAGAAATGCCGAAGCAGCCACGGCGCGTGGCGGATATGCTTCAGGCAAAGCCCGCCATTGCCCATGCTGTAGTCGCGATGCAGCTTTTCGATGGCCTTGCGGTCGCGCCGGCCGTGATGGTGATAGATGGTCATGTCGGGCACGTATTCGACCGGAATCCCAAGCAGCACCGCCCGCACCAGATAGTCCGTATCCTCCGCCGATCGCAGCGGGCCGCCGGCGCCGAACCGTTCGTCGAACCGCCCGATACGGGCGGCGACATCGCGATGCATCGTCATGTTGCAGCCAAGCACGAAGCCGCCGGGATGGACATCCTGCGTAAGCCGCGCGCGCACCGGCGACCGCTTGATAGTGAACGGCAGGTCGCGGGGGTCGCCGATCTCGACGCGGCCGCCGCGGATGACCCGTTCGCCGGCCGCATAGTGCCGCTGCAGATCGCGCAAATAATCCTTGTGGACCGCGCAATCATCGTCGACGAAGACCAGCACGCGGCCCCGCGCCCGCTCCAGCCCGGCGTTGCGCGCGGCCGCTAATCCGGGTCGCGGCTCGCAAATGGCGGTGAACGGGATGTCCGACAGTTCGGCGATGCTGGCCAGCCGTTTGGCCGTGCTGTCGGTCGAGCCGTTGTCGACAACCACCAGCTCGGCGGCAAAGTCGGCATGGGCACGACACGCGGCCTGGATCGAGCTGATGCAGGGCTCGAGTACGGCGACACGGTCGCGTGTGCAGACAATGAAGCTGACCGCCAGCGCCGGTCCTTGCTGCGGCCGCGGCGACATGGCCGCCGGCACCGTCGAGCGGCCGCGCTGCTGGAGCTGGTGCGATTTGACGAACATGCGTTGCTAGCTCAACTGGTTCGAAGGCAAAACCGCCGCGGCCGGCACGGACTGCAGATACCGCGACAGGGCATCCACCTGCCTGGTGACCGACATCGAGGCGAGACTGAAGCGCGGCGCGAAGGCACCGGTCCGAAACACGTACTGCTCGCGCCGCCGGATGAGGTTCCATTTCGCCGTCCGCGTCAGGAATTCGTGCATCAGCAGCGGCTGCCTTTCCCCCGATATCAGCTGGTAGAGGAAATAGAACAGGTTCAGCGTGCCGGCCTGGTAGCTCGGCCTCGTCTCGGCCGGCAGTGCCGAAATCCTTTCTTCCAGCGCAAGGATCCATTCGGCGGCACGGCGACCCGTGTCCATCGACAGGACCTCACCGATGTCGCGCAGGCCTTGCGTCTCTTGTGCGAGCCCTTCGCGCTCGAGGTTCTCGGCGACGATCTTCAAATGGGTCCTGCGCATTTCGCGCTTGTGCCTGTTGGTCACGCTGTCGTCATGGATACGATAGGCGATCAGGCTTTCGGGGATCATGGCCGCCGGGTAGCGGTCGGTCAGCCGCCTGAACAGGTCGAAATCCTCGGCATGCTTGTAGCTTTCGTCATAAAATAGAACGCTCTCTTCGATGACCTTCCTGTTGTAGACGACCGTGGAATGCATGAAGATCGTGAAGAACATCGACAGTATTCGCAGGATATTGTCCTGGAATATCGGATCGGGCGAACCCCTGACGATGCGGTTGCCGAGCAAGGTATCGAAACCCGCGCCGCATAGAGCCAGGTCAGGCTGCTGGTTGAACAGCGCGACCTGCCGCGACAGGCGCTGGGGATAGGCGATGTCGTCGGCGTCCATCCTGGCGACCAGATCGCCGCGCGCCACGGCCAGGCCTTCGTTCAAAGTTGCGATCAGGCCACGGTTTTCGCGTGAGATGATCGAGATGCGATTGTCGGCCTGGCGGTATTTCTGCAGGATCTGCAGCGAGTTGTCGGTCGAGCCGTCATCGATGGCGATGACCTCCAGACGCTCGTAATCCTGGCGCAGGACGCTGCCCAGCGCAGCGGCGAGATAAGGTCCGGCATTGTAGATCGGCAGCAGAACGGAAACCAAGGGAGCAGCAGCCATGATCAGCTCCGATCGGTTCGGTGCAGCTTGCGCGGCAAGGGTGACGTGCCACCATCAAGCGGCCTGCCCGGATATGCTCCCGCCGCGAGCCATCCGGCATTGCCCACGTCCATGCCTGCCGGGATGGCGCCGCGGCCTTTTCCAGCAACATAGGGGAAGTGGCGCTTGAGGCTGTTGAGCGGCTTCTCGAAAAGCAGACACGAGACCGAAGCCAGCATGAGCGTTGCCGTTCCCGCCACCAGAAACCGCCCGGGCCCTTGCTCCGAGACGTTGAGCGGGATCCACGGCTGCGACTTGACGACCAGAGCCAGCACTATGGGATGGTAGAGATAGACGCCGTAGCTGATGCGGCCCAGACCAAGCAGCGGCGGCAGTTCGAGAAGTTTTCCGACGCGACCGCCAATGCCCGTCGAACAGCTTGCAACGATGACCACCAGAGGGGCGACAGGCAGGATCTGCAACAGCAGCCAGAGGCCCCATTCCTGCACCGGATTTGCCGGCGCCGGCGCAAACCACTGCAGAACGAAAAACGCCGCGGCGAGCCCCGGCCAGCCAGCTCGAAGCCATTGCGGCAAGCCGGCTGTTCTTGACCGGTAGGCGGCGAGCAGCGCGCCTGACGCCAGTGCATCCATCGACGCCGGCGGCAGCAGGTCGCGCGCCAAACCAGGCGTTCCAGCGATCGGCCAATAAAACCGATAGGCCAGCGACAGCACGATAACGCCGATGCAGATCGCTTCGAGGCGCTGGCGCGGCGCCAGCAGGACGATCAGCGGCCAGGCGATATAGAACTGCTCCTCGATGCTCAGGCTCCAGAAATGGCAGAGCAGCCAGGGCGTCCATTCATTCTGCGCCGCGTACCAGAAATTCGACAGATAGAACGCATGCCAGGCCAGCGATCCTCTGGACTGCTCCAGGTCCACCAGCCAGACGAAACCCAGCACGGCGAAATAGGGCGGGAATATCCGCAGCGCCCGCCTGATATAGAAGGATTTCAGCGCCGGTCCGGTTTCGAATTCGGCGGTCGAGCGGGCTTCGAGCAGCAGGCGGGTGATCAGAAAGCCGCTCAGCACGAAGAACAGACGCACGCCGATATGGCCCCAGAACGAGGACCCTCCAGCCGCGAAGAAATGGGAATACAGCACCATCGTCACGGCGATGGCCCTCAGCGCGTCCAATTGGGTGTCGCGCGCATTTCCCATTAGTGACGTACGCCGGCGGGACGGCGAAACTGCCAATCGGTCAATATAGCGGCTTCGTTCACGGCGCATTCCAATCGGAAGCGCCCCCCTTGCGCAGAATAGGACCACCATTGTGCAACGCAACACAAAAAGTTGACACATTTGAAACAGGAACGTGAGGCACGGCTAATAAAAGCCAAAAAAACAGCAGGAACCAGCCCGAATTGTCCATTTTTGACGATTTTCTCGCACTCCCTTTGGCCCGCCGATATCGGCGGCAGGGTGCTGCGATGCAGCATGTTCGCCGCCATCACGGGCGCGCAAGATCTGGGTCTGGACACAGATGCCCCCCACAGGACCGGCCGGCAACCGACGCTCGGCGACCTTTTTGCTGCGCTGGCGCGGCTGCTGTTAACGCGACAACAGTGGAGCAAGCGCAAGCTTCCCCCTCCGAGTTACGCCTCCTTGCTGGCATTCGCGAGCACCACTGCGCGACGCTCCGGGAGCCCCAATCCGACGAGCGCGCCGGCGAGCGAGAGCAGAGCGGAGACGTCGATTGCCGAGGTGAAGCCATCGCTGAACGCGTCGGTGGACGAGAA
This sequence comes from Mesorhizobium sp. M0601, assembly GCF_040320845.1. NCBI lineage: Bacteria > Pseudomonadati > Pseudomonadota > Alphaproteobacteria > Hyphomicrobiales > Phyllobacteriaceae > Mesorhizobium > Mesorhizobium sp. M0601. Next base: position 35,846 of record NZ_JAMYQK010000028.1, on the reverse strand, counting down.
GCTTCCAGTGCCGGCGAACACCGCGCCGGCGATCGCGATCCCGGATACGCCACCGAGGAAGCGGAATGTGTTGAACGTGCCGGCAGCCTTGCCGACCTCCGGCCGGGCGACCGCATTGAGAACCGCGTTCTGCGCTGCAGGCATGGCCATCGACACGCCGGCACCGGTAATGATCAGCGGGGCGACTAGCTGGACGTAGGGCAGATCAGGTGCGGCGATCTGAGCCAGCCAAGCCATTCCAGCCGCTTGCAGGATCAGTCCGGCCACGACAAGCCAGCGCTCGCCAACGCGGTTGATCAGGCTGCCGGAGATCGGTGCGACCACGAAAAGCGTCGCGGTCCAAGGCAGCAATCCCATGCCGGCGCCGAACGGGTCACGGCTCTGGGCAAACTGCAGAAACTGCGGCAACAGGAACACGAGCCCGTACATGGCGGCGCAAAGCAGGAAGTTCGCGCCGACCCCCGAGGAGAATGCGCGCGCCCGAAAGAACCGCAAAGGCAGCATGGGCTCACGGGTACGCAGCTGCCAAAGGACGAACGCGATGGCGAAAAGCAGCCCGGCCGTCAGCGCCGTCAGCACTTCAGAGCTGCTCCAGCCCACGATGTTGCCGCGCATCAGGCCCCAGACCACTCCGAATGCCGCCGCAGTTACCAGCACGACGCCGAGGACATCGATAGCCGTGCCCGGCCCGTGACTCTCCGGAATCCGACGCATCACCAGCGGGATGAGAACGATACCGACCGGGACATTGAGCCAGAAGATCCAGTGCCAGGAGAGCCCTTCGGAAATCGCACCGCCCGCCATCGGGCCGATGATCAGGGCCAGGCCGGTGATGCTGCTGAAGATACCCAGCGCCTTGCCTCGCTCCTCCGGGGGAAAAGCGACGCTCAGCAGCGCCATGGCCAGCGGCATGACCATTGCGGCACCTGCGCCCTGGACCGCACGGGCCGCAATCAGCAATCCGGCATTGCCAGCGAGCGCGCAGGCAACCGACGCTGCGACGAACAGCGCCAACCCGGCAACGAGCGTACGGCGGCGGCCGAACCGGTCACCGAGCGCAGCCCCGGTCATGAGCAGGACGGCAAAACTCAAATTATAGGCGTTCATCGTCCATTGCAGCGTCTCCAGCGAGGCATCGAGCTCGACCCGCATCGTGCTCAATGCCGTCGCCACAACCATCGCATCGAGAACGACCATCAAGGAGCCTATCGACGTGAGGGCGAGAACCCAGACCTTCGTTGATCCCGCACTTTGCTTGCTCATGACTATGGCGCCTCCGGCTTGAACAAAGGGCCCGCCAGGTTACGGGCCCGTGATCCAGAGACGCGTAGGAACCATCAAAGGATTCCAGCAAGAGAAAGTTTTTTCGACCGAATCCTTTTGCCATCGTCGAGCGTCTATAAGACGCTGCGCCTGATGACGGGCGCCTGCCTGGGAGATACGCATGAAATTGATCCTTGTGCGATGACCGGATCCGCAACCGGCACCCCAGAAGGACGGGAGCCATTTGATCGGCTGCTCGGCGAATTGCGGCCGAAACTGCACCGCTATTGTGCCCGCATGACCGGTTCGGTGATCGATGCCGAGGATGTCGTCCAGGAAGCTACGGTCAAGGCCCTTGAGGCGTTCCCCGGGACCGGGCCGATAGCCAATGTCGAGGGCTGGCTGTTTCGCATCGCGCACAATGCAGCGCTCGACCACCTGCGCCGTCGCGCCAGGGTGGATGCCGCGCATGCCGTCGAGGATATCGACACGATACCTGACCCCGGCATATCGGCCGAGGGTCGGCACACTGCAGCCGCAAGCCTGCAGACCTTCATGCGCCTGCCCGCGGCGCAGCGCAGCAGCGTCATCCTCATGGATGTGCTCGGCTATACGATCGAAGAGATCGGCAACATTATCGACAGCAGCGTTCCGGCGGTGAAAGCCGCACTGCATCGCGGCCGTTTGCGCCTGCGCGAAGTCTCCGGCGAGCCTGACGATCGGCCTGTGCCGGTGTTGGCCGAGCCCGAGCGGGCGCGTCTGGCAGCCTACGTGGAGCGGTTCAACGCCCGCGACTTCGATGCGATCCGCGACATGCTGGCCGAGGACGTCCGGCTTGACCTCGTCAACCGGCTCCGGGCGAGTGGCCGCACGAAAGTGGGCCGGTACTTCCATAATTACGCGGGTATCCACGATTGGCGGCTGCTTCCAGGCCTGGTGGATCGGCACCCAGCCATTCTTGTGATTGATCCGGACGACTCGGCCGGAGGGCTAAAATACTTTATCCTGCTGGAATGGGCCGGCGACAGATTGGCGAGAATTCGCGATTTCCGCTATGCGCGCTACACGCTTGATGGCGCCGAGGTGATGCCTCTGCGGGCATAGCAATTCGCGTTTCATAATACCGAACAAACACTGCCAGCCATTTTTGGATCGCGGCCGCTTGCCATCCAAGCGGCCGCCCTTTTCCACCGATCCTGCTTTAAGCCGGTTGCAACTCCCTGCGCGGCAGCGGCGGGAAGGCGATCGCAATCGCCATCGCGCCAAGCCCGACAAGGGCCGAGCCGATGAACAGCCAGGAATAGCTGGCATAGGCATCGAACACCATGCCGCCGGCGAGCGGGCCGAAAGCCATGCCGAGGCTGGACAGCATGGTTACTGCACCGAACACCGTGCCGAGGATGCGCTGGCCGAAATATTCCCGCGCCAGCACCGCATAGAGCGGCATGACGCCGCCATAGGTGGCGCCGAAGATGACGGCGAGCGTGTAGAATTGACCAAGCTCGCTGACCGCCAGATAGGCGGCTATAACCACGGCCTGTATGGCCAGCCCGGTAATCAGCACCGGCTTGACGCCCAGCCGATCGGCAAGCACGCCGTAAAGCAGCCGGCCACCCAGCCCTGCCAGGCCCTCGATGCTGTAGATACTGACCGCCGCCATCGGCGCTATGCCGCACAGCATCGCATAGCTCACCATGTGGAAGATCGGCCCGGAATGCGCCGCGCAGCAGGCAAAGAAGGTCAGTCCCAACACGATGAATTGCGGCGAGCGCAGCGCCTGCGGAACCGTCATGCCGGCACCCTCGGCGACAACGCTTGGGGCAGCGCCGTCGGCAGCGGGCTTGGGCGGCTGGCGCACCAGAAGCGCGGCCGGCAGTAGCAGCACCCACGCGGTTATGCCGATGTCGAACATTGCGGTGCGCCAGTCGTAGGCCGAAATCAGCCAGCGGGCGAAGGGCGAGATGGTCATTGGCGCCACGCCCATGCCGGCCGAGACCAGCGAGACGGCGAGGCTGCGGTTCGTGTCGAACCAGGCGGAGGTGAGCGCGATCATCGGCGCGAAGAAGGCGCTTGCCGCGAGGCCGACGAGCACGCCGTAGGCCAACTGGAAAACGAGCAGCGAACCGGTGCGGCTGGCCAGGACCAGCGCCAGGCCAAGCAGCACGGCGCCGGTCATCACGACGATGCGGGCGCCGAAGCGGTCGTAAATGGCGCCCCAGGCGAAGCCGCCGAGGCCCATTACCAGGAAGTTCAGCGTCATCGCACTCGATATGCCGGCGCGCGACCATTGTGTGTCAAGCGCCATCGGTTCGAGAAAGATCGCCAGCGAGAACATCGCCCCGAGGGCGACACAGGTCATCAGCGCGCCAGCCGCGACGATAACCCAACGATAGGGAAGGCTCATTTCACTTTTCTCCCATGCCGGAAGCGTTGATACGGCACGACCTTTTCGAGCTTCGCCGAGCCGCTTGCGTCCGAAGGACGTTGGACATGTCATGAATCCGACAATCCGGTTGCATTTTTTATCCAGTCGGCGCGATGGCGCCATTCCACGGCTTTCTGGATTGACCGCGCACCATTCGAAGCTAGATTTCCAACCGGCGATCAGGAGCTGTCAAGCATGGCAAATCAGGAACTTCATCGCGGGCGTCTCATCGACCACCTCCATCTGGTGGTCAGGGATCTCAAGGCCAGCCGTCGTTTCTACGAGGCGGTTCTCAACGTGCTCGGCATACCGATCGGTGGCGCCGGCAATGATTATTTCTGGGCCGACGAGCTGTTCATCTCCAGCCCCGACAGCCCGGCGGCCCTGGGAAAGCTGACCGGCCGCCACCACCTGGCCTTCCAGGCAAAGGACCGCGCGATGGTCGATGCCTTCTACAGGGCCGGGCTTGAGGCCGGCGGCACCGACAATGGTGCGCCGGGCGAGCGATCCTACCATCCCGGCTATTACGCCGCCTTCCTGCTCGACCCCGACGGCAACAACATCGAGGCCGTCCACCACGGCGCGGCCAACCGCAGCGCCGATTCAGTGAAGATCACGTTCTAGCTTCGGGTAAGGGTGGTTCGCACCGGCCGGCACGGTTGGTCTCTGCCAAAAGCTGGGTGCTTGCGTCAGACCGCGTCTGCCCTATCGCGTCAGTGCCGCCATTTGGCCCACCAGGAAGTCGACGAACAGCCGCGCCCGGACCGGTAGCTGCCGCCCGTAGGCATGGACGATGTGCACCGGCATGGTCCGCATCGCCACCTCGGGCAGCATGCGGACCAGGCGGCCCGTGTCGAGATCGTCCTGCACCGCAAACTGCATGAGATGCGCGATGCCGGCACCGGCAAGTGCTGCATTGCGGATGGCGCCGCCGTCGTCGGTGTCTAACCGGCCATCCGGCACGATCATCGTACCGTCGGCAAACGTGACCGGATAAGGCCGGCCGGCCATCTGGTGGCGGACGAAATCATGATTCTGTAGGTCCTCGACCGATGCCGGGCGGCCGCGCCGCTCGACATAGGCCGGTGAGGCCACCAGCACGATCGGCAGATTGGCGATCTTGCGGGCAACCAGCCCCGTGTCCGACAGCGCCCCCATGCGCACGGCAACATCATAGCCTTCGCGGATCAGATCGGCGTGACGGTCGGTGACGCTGAGCTCGACCTTCACTTCGCCATGCTGCGCAAGGAACGCTTGCGCCCATGCCGCGATCAGGCCGCGACCGAGTTCGACCGGCGCTGTAACGCGCAGCAGGCCGCGCGCCGTATCGGCCATCTGGACGATGTCTTCGGCATCGTCCAGCGCCCTTAGCAGTGGCGCCACGCGCTCGTAATAGGCGAGGCCTTCGCTGGTGAGCCCGAGCCGACGCGTCGAGCGCTGGATCAGCCTGACGCCGAGCCGGCGCTCGAGCCGCGCCACGCTTTTCGACACCGCCGACGGGCTGGAGCCGACCAGCCGGCTGGCGGCATGGAAAGAGCCGGCATCGACGGTTCGGACGAAGGCGACGAGACCGGCGGTCTTTTCGAGGATGGTGGTCATTCCGGAATTCCAGGAACGAAAGAACGGATTGTGGGCACCATAATACGCGTTTCGATCATGATTAAATACCGCTCATCGTCAACAAAGGAGAGATTTGATGAGCAAGCTGAACGGCAAGGTCGCCATCGTCACCGGCGCCTCCAAGGGTATCGGCGCCGCCATCGCCAAGAGTCTTGCCACGGCCGGCGCCGCAGTGGTCGTCAACTACGCCTCGTCACGGGAAGGCGCCGACCGCGTCGTCGCCGAGATCGAGGACCGTGGCGGCCGCGCCGTCGCCGTCCAGGGCGACGTGTCGCAAGCGGCTGATGTGCGCCGCCTGTTCGAGGCGGCGAAATTGGAGTTTGGCGGGCTCGACATACTGGTCAACAATGCCGGAGTCTTCGCATTCGAGCCGCTGGAAGCGGTTACCGAGGCCGAGTTTCACCGCGAGTTCGACACCAATGTGTTGGGCATCATTCTGACCACGCAAGCAGCAGTGAACCATTTTGGCGCGGGCGGCGGCAGCATCATCAACATAAGCTCGGTCGCCAGCCGCAATCCGCAACCGAACTCGCTCGTCTACGCCGCGACCAAAGGTGCGGTGGACACGATCACGCTGTCGATGTCGCGGGAGCTCGGCGCACGCAACATCCGCGTCAACGCCATCGCGCCCGGCGGCATCGATACCGAGGGCCTCGCGCGCATCGGCATCGTCGGCAGCGAATTCGAGAAGCAGATTATAGCCATGACGCCGCTCGGTCGCTTCGGCCTGCCCGACGACGTCGCCCGCGTCGCGGTGTTCCTCGCCTCCGACGAAGCGTCCTGGCTGACCGGCGAGCGCATCACCGCCTCCGGTGGCTGGCGATAGGCATGGAGGGCGCGAACCTGCCGGCTCGCTGACCGTGCTACCCGCGGCGCGACGCACTGCAATCGATGACGAGAGCGATCTAAGCCCTATGTAGCAGCGAGGAAGGAGCGCCGTGCGCCATCGATGACGGCGAGATGCCAGGGAGGTAACGGATGACGGGCGACGAAAAAGCAATCCGAAAGCTGGTCGAGACGTGGATGGATGCGAGCAAGCGTGGAGACATCGCGACCGTCCTCAGCTTAATGACGGACGACGCGATCTTCATGGTTCCCGGCCGGGAACCCTTCGACAAGGAGATCTTCGCGGCAGCCGCGCGGGAGACGGCCGGCGTTCATATCGACGGCACGAGCGATATCGTGGAACTACAACTTCTCGGCAATTGGGCCTTCATCCGCAGCCGCATCAATATGACCGCGACTCCGCCGGACGGGAAGCCGGTCCATCGATCGGGATTTGCGCTGACGCTCCTGCGCAAGGAGGCGGATGGTGAGTGGCGGCTCGCGCGCGACGCAAACCTGCTGACCCAGCAAGGCTAGAGCCGGTCTCCGGCATCTCTGCACCTGGGCGAAGATGCGATGCAGGTCGCTCTGATCCTCCTCCACTGATCACACCGGCAAGAGGGCGTTCGGCTTGACATCGGCGATGGAGGCGAACGTGTGCGTTTCGCGCACGCCGGGCAGCGGCAGGATGACCCGCTGCAGGAAATCCTGGAACACCGCCATATCGGCGATCCGCGCCTTGACCAGATAATCGAAACCGCCAACCACCATATGGCACTCCAGAACCTCCGGAGCTTTCGCCACGGCTTCGGCGAAGCGGTCAAAGACATGAGGCGCCGTGTGGTCAAGCCGGACCTCGATGAACACCAGCGTTCCCCGGCCGACCTTGCGCGGATCGAGCATGGCCCTGACCGCGGTGATGAACCCGTCGCGGAACAGGCGCTTAACCCGCTGGCTGGTTCCGGTCGGAGACAGCCCGACACGCCCGGCAAGATCAAGCGTCGTCCGGCGTCCGTCTTCCTGGAGCAACCGGAGCAGGCTGCGGTCTATCTGGTCGAGGTCGCTCATTTCACAATCCACGCTATCTAAGGGATTTGCGTGTTGATTTCACGCAGAGACACCGAAATCAACGTATTTCACAACATAAAACCTCGCAATAGCCTGCGCTTCCCTCACCGCTGAAAGCAAACGTGGTGAGCCGATTTCGAACACAGGAGTGCAGGATGACCAAGGAAGCGTTCAGCCCAGCCGGCAAGAGTGCGGCAGAAATCAGCAAGGGAGCGACCGAGATCCTGGTGCTGAGCGAAACCGACGTGATGGAATGCATCGACCTCAGTCAGCTTCTCGATGTTCTGGAAGACGGCTTCAAGGCGCTGTCACAAGGCAAGGTCGTCAATCCACCCCGACCACAGCTCGACGTCCCCGGGGCCGGCTACAGCCTCGCCATGCCGGCCTGGATGGAGGGCATGAACCTGACCGTCAAGATCGTCAACGTCTTCGAAGGCAACCTGGCCAAGAACCTGCCCAGCCACCTCGCCACCATCACCCTGTTTGATCCGCTGTCCGGCCTGCCGGTCTGTATCATGGACGGCACCTTCATAACCGCGGTGCGGACCTCCGGCTCCGCCGTGCTGTCGGTGCGCACGCTTGCCCGCAGGGACGCCAGGATAGCGACCGTGGTCGGCGCCGGCGTGCAGGCCAACCAGCACCTGCATCTGTTGCTCTTGGTGCGCGACTTTGCCGAAATCCGTGTCGCTTCGAAGAGCTTCGACGATGCGGCAGCGCTTGCCCGGCTGCATCCGTCGGTGGTGGCGGTCGCCGATCTCGAGACGGCAGTGCGCAGTTCCGACGTGGTGTGCCTGGCGACCCACTCCTACCAGCCGGTGATCGACGCAGGCTGGGTCCAGCCGGGCACGCATGTCTCCTCGGTCGGGGTGGCGCCGCCCGGCGGTGAAATGCCGATCGAGCTCATCGGCAGATCCAGTCTTTTTGTCGAAACCAAGGATGCATTCAAACCGACCCCGGTCGGATCTTGCGAGCTTGCCGGCTTCGACCCGGATTTCGGCACCGAGCTTGGCGCCATGCTGCTCGACCGCGCGCCGGGCCGCGTTTCGGATCAACAGATCACCACCTACAAGGCGATGGGCATTGCGATGGAAGACATGGTCGCTGCCGACCTCGTCTATCGTTGCGCCCGGCGTCTGCACAAGGGAAAGCTCATCGTGCTGTAGGCGCGTGCCGCGAGCCAGGCGGGATCGACGGTGCTGACAATGGCGCTTTCGCGCAAGCGGCCGGGCTAAAGGCCGGCCCCTCAGGCCGGCTCGCGCTTCAGCGCCTGCGCCATGCAGTGAATGCCGCCGCCGGTCTTCGAGATCTCGCTCATGTCGATGGCCGCCACCTCGAAGCCGCGCGCCTTGAGCTGGCCGATCAGCGTCTGGCTCGAGGTCGGGGCGATCACCCTGTCCTTGCCCAGCGACATGAAGTTGCAGCCGAGCGCCATAGTATCCTGGAACGGCACGTCGATGATCTCGTGGCCCTTGCCCTTCAGCCAGTCGACGATGCCCGGCTCTGTACAGGCAAGGCAGACGGCGGTCAGCTTTTCGGCGATCGGCACCACCATCAGGTCGATATGGACGTAATACTCGTCGATGAAGGCGATGCGGGTCTCCCAGCCCTCCTTGTCGAACCAGGCCTGGACCTGGCGCGCGCCCTCCTCCTGCGTGCGGGCGCCACCGCAGCCGATCAGCACGACGCCGTCCTCGATGACGTTGAAGTCGCCGCCCTCGAACGTGCCGGCGGTGACCATGTCATAGATCGGGATGCCGAGCTTCTCATAGGTGCGGATCGCCGCGTAGTTCTCGCCACGCCGCCACCATTGCGACATGGCGGTGATGATGGCGCCGTACGGCGTCATGACGCTGGAATCGCGCGAGTAGACCTGCATCGGCAGTTCCGGCGTCGGCTCGTTCCAGTGGATATTGACACCGAAATGCTCATAGGCGGCGACCAGGTCCTTGTGCTGCGCCTGCGCGATCTGGACGTTGCATGGCGCTTCGCGCAGATGCTTGCGCGACAGCGAGCTGGTCGAGAGATGGCGCAGGAAATTCGGCGAGCCGAGCAGCACGTCGGTCAGCACGTCTGTCTCGTTGGCGAAGCCCCAGGCGGTCAGCGGCTTGGTTCCGCCGGCCGGGTTGCGGTGCTGCAGCGAAAACGCCTCGGCGACGATGCGGTCATGGACGGTCATGGGGTTTCTCCTCGTGAAGGGCGGCTTGGTTGATCATGCGGCTTGGTTGCCTGGTATCCACCAATCCCGTCCGCGCGGGGTGGTGATGTATTCCGGCCAGCGAAATCTGATTGGCGGATCGTAGTCGCAGAGCGGCGCGATCCAGTTCGAGCCGCCGATGCCGCCGCCGGTGCGGGCGACGAATTCATCCATCGCCGCGTTGCGCGCGGCATCGTCTTCCAACAGGCGAAGTGCTGCCAGCGCGACCGTCTTTGCGGCGCAGATGACCATTGGGTCGATGGTGGCAGAAATGCCGCCCAGCGCATTCATCGCCCAGGACGGAAACGCGTGGCCGTTCTCGGATCGCAGCGCCGGCCGGGCGACGTAGAACCGCGCCGTCGGCGTCTGCCACGACATGTCGGTGTAGTCGTCGGAGGTCGAATTGAGCTGCGACGGCGGCAAGTCGCGGCGCAGGATCGCTTCTGCATCCTGCGGCGTGATCAGCTGCTCCAGTTCGTCGATGAATGGTTCCTCGGTCGCCTCGCCGCCGGCATTGACCTGGATTTCGCGGGCGATCGCCTTGGCCGTCTTGTCCCAGCACGGCGGCCCGACCGCCGCCAGCGCGTCGAAGGCAATGCCGGCCATTGCGTGGTTGGCAAGCCCCGGCCGCGACTTCGACACCCAGTGCCGCTCATGGCGGCAGCCGCTCATCCTGGCTGCGGCTTCCGCATTGCGGTCGAGCACGGCGGTGACCTGCTCGGCCATCGCAAGCGTCGGCACGCGGATCATGTACTGGATCTCGGCCAGCCCGGCCGGCAGATTGTCGGCGGTCGCCTGGCCCGCCGTCAGGATCGCCTCGCTGATCGACCAGCCACCCTGGTGCGGCAGCATGGAATCGCGCAGCGCCTTGGAGGCCATGTACATCATCATGAGCGCGTCGTTGGCGCCGGGCGCCCTGACTGCCGAATGCGCCTGCGGGATGGGTGCTGCGCCGCCTGCCGCCCTCGCCCAATGTTCCGGCTCGTCGCACACAAAGCGGTAGATCATCGCATAGGCCGCACCGCAATGCGTATCCCAGCGCGCGGTATTGCAGAGCGGCAGCATATAAAAAGGATGGAAGGAGACCATGCCCGCCAGCCCATCGTAATAGCCCTTCGCGGCATGGATCGGCTTCGACCCGCGCACCTTCTCCGCCGGCTCGCCGGTGAAGCGCAGCGTGCCAGATATGCCGTGGCGCTGCATCGCCGCCTTGGTCGCCAGCAGCCCGCCGAGGCTGGCAATGCCGAGGCCGGAATGCGGATCGGTGTGGCCGCCAGCCTGTTCGCCGAGGCCCGGGCGCGGTCGCTTCACCGTCGCAGCATCCTGGCAATTGCCGGGCACTGCATCATACTCGGCATACAGCCCGATGGTCGGCCCCGCGCCATTGGTCCAGTGGGCGCAGAAGGCGGTCGGCATGCCGCCAGAACCTTCCTCGACGGAAAAGCCTTCGTGCTTCAGATGCTCGACATACCAGGCGGCCGACTGGTATTCGCGCCAGGCGGTCTCGCCGAAGTCGAAGATTGTCCGCGTCCACGCCGACAGCGACGGCTGGATGTCGTCCAGACAGGCAAGTGCGGTCGCTTGCGCGGAGGTCACCGGTTTCTCCATGGTGGAAAGAAAGCAGTGAAGCGCTCCGCCAAAAAGTGATATGTTTTCCCGGCTCATGCAAATTCGGTTCACCTCTTGAGAATTCCCTCGACGCAGGCGCTGCGCGCCCTCGACAGTTTTGCCCGCCACGGCAGCGTCTGGCGCGCCGCCGACGAACTGCATCTGACCCGCAGCGCAGTCAGCCATCAGCTTCGCCTGCTCGAACGCGATCTCGGCTTCGACCTGCTCGAGCGCATTGGCAAGGGCGTGGCGCTGACGCCGCGCGGCCAGCGCTATGCCAGCGACGTGCGCAAGGCGCTGACGGTGCTGGGCGACGCGGTGACACGCCATGCCGGCACCGGCATCGGCGGCTCGTTCAGCGTCAGTTGTACGCCGGGTTTCGCCTCGCTGTTCCTGTGCACCCATATCGGCGAGTTCCGGCAGATGTACCCCGATGTCGCGCTGCGCATCCTGACGCCGCGCCGTCTCGACGACGTGAGCAATGCCGAGGCCGATGCCTTCATCGCCTTCGGCGTCGGCAATTGGCCGAACCGCGCGGTCGAGCTGTTGTGCGGGATCTCCTTTACGCCGCTGTGCAGCCCGACGCTGCTCAACAAGATCGGCGGCTTCTCCAAGCCGGCCGACGTGCTGCGCGCCAATCTCCTGCATCTCGGCGATACCGAGGACTGGGCGCGCTGGCTGGCGCTGTCCAAGGTCGAGAACCCCGACCCGGAAGGCGGCATCTTCTTTTCCGACATGAACCTGGTCTTTTCGGCGGCGATCGCCGGCCAGGGCATCGCCATGGGCGACGAGCTGACCAGCGGCCGGGCACTGAGCGAAGGCCGGCTGGTCCGCCCCTTCGACATAGCGATCAATTCACCGCGCTCGTATTTTCTGGTTTCCGAGCACGCCAAGGCGGCGCATCCGGTGCTGGAGGCGTTTGGGCGGTGGCTGCGGTCGAAGCTGTCGGAGAACCAGCGTTAATCTCCCCCTCGAGGGGGAGATTGGCGCATAGATGAATCAAATTTGCCGATCAGGCGAAAACTATTCGGTTGCGGTGAGCCGCCGCCCTGCCTACGATTTCGGCTACGCTAAGGAAAGGGCAGGATGCAGCAACCCGGCCGGGCCGCAGAGATCAAGGCAATCGGGATCGGCAAGAGCTTCGGCTCGTTCCGTGCGCTGGACGATCTGACGCTCGATATCGGCCGTGGCGAGTTCCTCACCCTGCTCGGCCCCTCCGGTTCCGGCAAGACCACCTTCCTGATGATCCTTGCCGGCTTCATTCAGCCGACCGACGGTCGCCTTTACAGCGACGGCGTCGACATCACCGAGCGGCCGGCCGAGCAGCGTGCCGCCGGCATGGTGTTCCAGGGCTATGCGCTGTTCCCGCATATGAGCGTCGAGGCCAACATCGCCTTTCCGCTCAAGGTGCGAAAGAAACCGGCGGCCGAGATCAAACGCCGCGTCGGCGAAATGATCGAGCGCGTCGGGCTCAAGGGCCACGAAAAGAAACTGCCGTCGCAATTGTCCGGTGGCCAGCAGCAGCGGGTCGCACTGGCGCGGGCGCTGGTGTTCGAGCCGGGCGTACTTTTGCTCGATGAGCCGTTTTCAGCACTCGACAAGGGCCTGCGCGGCCAGATGCAGGCCGAGATGAAGCGGTTGCACCAGGAGACCGGCACCACCTTCGTCTTCGTCACCCATGACCAGAGCGAGGCGCTAGCGTTGTCATCTCGCGTCGCCATCTTCAACCACGGCAAATTGCTGCAGGTCGGCGCGCCGGACGAGGTCTACGACCGGCCGGACAACCGCTTCGTCGCCGAGTTCCTGGGCGAAATCAACATGCTGCCGCTGAAGGGCGTACGCCCGGCCAACAATGGCTCGACGGGCCTCTGCGAAGACCGCGCGATCAGCATGCGCTGCAAGGCCGAGAAGGTCCGGGGCGACGCCATCCTGGCGATCCGGCCCGAATACATGTCGATCGCCCGCGAAGCCGCGACAGGCGAGAACGGCATTGCCGCGACTGCCGTCGCCTCGACCTATCTCGGCGCTGCGACGCGGCTCGATCTGACGACGCGGCAAGGCGCCAAGGTGACGATCTCTGTGCCGAACGAGGTCGCCGCTTCCGCGCTCAGCAAGGGCAATTCCGTCTGGCTGACCTGGCCAGCGGAGAAAGGCTTCCTCCTTCCGAACGGAGGACAATGACGATCGGCGCGGCGAATTCGCCAAGCTGACTTTCAGGAAATATCAATGACAAAAAAGGGGAACTGACATGACAAACCAAACCAAGAAAAATTCCATCGAGGCGCTATCCGCCAGGGCAGTGCGCGGCGAGATCTCGCGCCGGCAGTTTACGCAGCTGGCCGCACTGGTGCTGGCCGGCACGCCGATGCTGCTGCGCTCGACCGGCGCCTTTGCCGCGGCTAAGGAACTGGTGCTCGTCAACTGGGGCGGCGACGCCATTACCGCCTATGACGCGGCTTACGGCCAGGCCTTCACCAAGGAAACCGGCATTGTCGTTAAGATGGACGGCTCCGGCCCGACCGAAGGCGCGATCGCGGCGCAGTTCAAGAGCGGCGCCCCGACCTGGGACCTGGTCGACGTCGATCCGTTCTCGGCCATCACGCTCGGCGCCCAAGGCATGCTCGAGCCGATCGATTATGCGGTCGTCGACAAGAAGAAGATGCGGCCGGGCTTCGGCTGGGAATACGCCGCCTCGACCTATTTCTTCTCCTATGTCATCGCCTATGATGCCGAGAAATACGGCAGCCAGGCACCAACCGGCATGGCCGACTTCTTCAACGTGGCAAAATTCCCCGGCAAGCGCTCGCTCTACAAATGGGGCGTGTCGAGCTGGGAAGCGGCACTGCTCGCCGACGGCATCGCACCGGCATCGCTCTACCCGCTCGACCTCAAGCGCGCGCATGACAAGATCGCCGCCTTCAAGGAAAACGTCGTCGCCTATTGGGGTGGCGGCGCCGAAAGCCAGAGCGTGCTGCTCAATGGCGAGGCCTCGATGGCGATCGTCTGGTCGACCCGGGCTTCGCTCATCGAGCAGGATTCCGGCGGCAAGATCAAGTTCATCTGGGACCAGGGCCTGATCTCGCCCGGCGCGCTCGCCGTGCTCAAGGGCAATCCCGGCGGCAAGGACGCGGCGATGAAGTTCATCGCCAGCACCCAGGACCCGGAGAAGGAACTCATCATGTTCGACAAGCTCGGCCAGGGTCCGGCCAACCCGGCCACCGATGCGCTGATCCCCGCCGACAAGAAGCGCATCAATCCGGTCGATCCCGAGAACATGAAGAAGCAGATCCCGCTCGACATGGATTGGTATGCCAAGAACTACGGGGCGGCACTCGACGAATACACGAAGATCATCTCCGCCTGATAAGCCGGGATAACCGGATGAGAGCATACCTCTCCGACAGGATGGGCGCGGCGCTGTTGATGGCGCCGCTGCTCCTCTTTCTTGTGCTGGCTTACGCCTGGCCATTCCTTGGCGTGGTTAAATGGAGTTTTACGCTGCCCACGCCGGGGCTGGGCCAATACAATGCGCTGCTCACGGATCAGTTGGTGCAGTCGGTTTTCATCCGCACGCTGCGTATCGCCGCGATCGTGACGATCGTTTCGGTCGCCGCCGCCTACGCCATCACCGTTGTCTGGGTACGCGGCACGCCGGTGCAGCGCGTCGTGGCCGAGTTCTGCATCCTGGTGCCGTTCTGGATCTCGGTGCTGACGCGCGCCTTCGGCTGGGTGGCGCTTTTGTCCAATCGCGGCCTGATCAACACCTGGCTGCAGGCGGTCGGCTTCATCTCAGAGCCGCTGGCGCTGGTGCGCAACGAGTTCGGCGTTATCGTCGGCATGACGCATTTCCTCATTCCCTTCGCCGTGTTTCCGCTGGCCTCATCGATGCGCAGCCTCGACGACCGTGTGCTGCTGGCGGCGCGCGGCCTCGGCTCCAGCCGTATGCGCACCTTTTGGTCGGTATTCGTGCCGATGACCAGCTCCGGCATCATCGGCTCGGCGCTGATCGTCTTCGTCTTTTCGCTCGGCTTCTTCGTCACGCCGGCGATCCTCGGCGGCGGCCGCAGCGTGATGATCGCCGAGCTGATCTACCTTCGCATCTTCCAGAGCCCGGACTGGGGCCTGGGCGCCGCAATCAGTGTCGTGCTGGTGCTGTTTGTCGGCGCGCTGATGGCGCTGCTGTTCCGCTATATCAGACCCAAGCAACTGGTGTAGCGCGATGCCGACCTACCGCCCCGGTCCCGTCTCGCTGGTCCTCGCCGCCCTCGTCGCGCTGTTCCTGCTGCTGCCGCTGCTCGCCGTCATCCCGGTATCGCTGACGCCGAGCCGCATGCTGGCGATGCCGTCGGGCGAATTGTCGCTGCGCCATTACCGGGCGCTGATCGAGGATCCGCGCTGGATCAATTCGATCCTGCTCTCGATCAGGATCGGCATCGTCAGCAGCGCCTTTTCCACCGTGCTGGCGCTCTGCTTCAGCCTCGGCATCTGGATGTTCCAGCCGCGCTTCACGGCAGCATTGGTCGGTTTCGTGCTGCTGCCGATGGTGGTGCCGCCGGTGGTCTCGGCAATCACGCTCTACTTCCTGCTGACCTCGATCTCCGGGTTCTCGTCGTTCTTCGGCTATGACACCTGGCTGGGTGTCGTCATGGCGCATGCGGTGATGACGGTGCCCTTCGCCACGGTGCTGATCCTGGTGTCGCTCAGCCAGCTCGACCGCCGCATCGACCTCGCCGCCCGCGGCCTCGGCGCCACCGTGTGGGAGCGCGCCACCCGCATCATCATGCCCAACATCAAGTTCGGCATCGTCACCGCGGCGTTGTTGTCTTTCGTGCTGTCCTGGGAGGAGATCGGCGTCACCCTGTTTATCACCTCGGTCAACGCCATCACGCTGCCGCGCTTGATGTGGATGGGCCTGCGCGACAACATCGACCCGGCGATCGCCGCACTCTCGGTGATCCTGATCGTCATCACCGTGCTGGTGCTTGTGGCGCGCAGCGTCGTGGTCAGGCTGCGCGCGGCGCAGTGAGGGCCGCCTCACGCCGTGGTGACTGGCGCAAATGAAACCTTGCGCTACGATTTTCGTTATAAGTAGTTCAACACGTCGAAGGCTCCGCCATGACCCAAGGATGGTTTTCCAAGCCGGTTGCGGTTGCGGTCGGCATCGTGGGAGATATCCGCAACATTTCCAACGCACGGCAGGCTGTCGAGTTGCTGGAAGCCCACTGGCGTGACGCCGGCAGCGCCAAACACGGCTTGGCACTGCGCACATGCCGCCGCGCCATGAGCGACGATCGCTGGACCGAAGCCGCCAGGGACGCGTTCGTCGAGGCCGCGCGGGCGGCGCATGTCCTGGTCGAGCGCGCCGTCGAACCGGAGAACCGGTCCAGGCAGGCAGGACCGTGATCGATTTGTGAGAGCCTCGGTGGTTCGGCCGATCTATTGCATCTCAGGCAGCATGCAGCCTTGGAATGGCGCTGACGTCAACCTCGCGTTCCGCGTGCCACGCATCATAGGCGGCCTGCATCCTGAGCCAGATCGCGGCGCCGTCGCCGAACATCTTTCCAAGACGGGCAGCGACAGCCGGCGACACCGGCTTCTTTTCGCGGATGATGTCATAAAGCTGCTGGCGCGAGATTCCGAGCAGATTGGCGATCTCCACCTTGGTCTTTCCGGTTGCCGGGATAATGTCGTCAAGCAGCGCTCCAGGGTGGGATGGGCAGCGCTCCATCGGACGCATCGGCTCATAAGAGGTCATGGGCTGGTTGTCCTTTCGCTTGGGGCGCCACGTACCCATAATGATATTGTTCGAAATCTACCCGGGTTGCCAGACCTCCCGAAAACCTGGCGGAGTTGTGGCACAGCGCCACCCACTATCCCATGGCGTGGCGGATGGTCTTGGACAGGCGGCTCAAAAATGCCGGCCTCGACGACGCATCAAGCTTCCACGACAGCACCGCCGTCGCCATTTTCCGCGGCAATACCCCGACCGACAGGAACCAGGCGGCAAGGATCGCGCGCCGCCGTAGGGATGCGGTCATTTCGAGGCTGGCGACGGCGCCGGCCGCCCCGAGCGCCAGCCGGGAATCGTCGGCCACGGGATGTCGGTCTCTGTCCGTGCAAAGCGACGCCAGCCGCTCTTCCAGGTGGACCGGATCGTGGCGGACAGCATCCGACGGCACGATGGTCAGGCCGATCCCGGAAGCCTGGTCCGACAGCGCCTGCATGCGGCGGAAATCGTGGGTTACCCGCCAGCGTGCCCGCTCGGCGAGCTTTTCACCGAAGACTGAATGGTTGGCGCCATGGATCCGGTAGGCGCCGAGGCATTCGTCGATGGACTGGACGTGCCCGTACATCGGCGCCAGCGTTGCCAGATAGCCGTCGGCGCCCTGGCGGAACTCCGGCTCCGGTATCGGCATGATCGATTCGAGCGTTGCGCGGTCAAAGGCCAGCCCGCTGGTCACGGTCGTCTGATAGCGGCCCTTGTGCAGTAGTTTCGGCATGACGTCGCCGCTGTCGAAAGGCAATTCGGGCGGCGGAAAGACATCCTTGATGCGCTGTCCTTCGTCGACGATATGCAGTCTGGACTGGACCTGGGCGGTTGCCTCGTCCCAGGTTTCGACAATGGTGGAGACGGCGGTCGGATAGAGATAATCGTCGGCGTCGAGGAACAGGACGATCTTGCCCGAGCTCGCTGCGAAGCCGGTGTTGAATGCCGCCGCGTGTCCGCCATTTTGCGCTCGCGGGCATGCGAGGATCTCGTCGCGATAAGATTCCATGATTGTCGTGGAATTGTCCTGCGATGCATCGTCGACGACGATGACCTCGACATCCGCGTAGTCCTGCTCGAGAGCGCTGTCGATGCTGCGTTTGAGGAACCGCGCGTAGTTGTAATTCGGGATGATGATGGATACCGGAATCCTGTTTTGGACAGACTGCATCGCGTTTGACCTCGCATCTTGCTTTGGTTCGGCAAAGGCCCGCTCATGGGCCCGCCCCCCTCTTCAAGCGCCCCTCTTGGCGCGCAACGAGTTCCCTGGGAGAAAGCCTGCGCTTCCCACGAGGAGACGGGTCACGTTTCGCGTTGCGACTTCGTACTGAGGCCGCCATTGCCTTCGAGGCTGCTGCCATGGTCAGGGTCGGCGGCAGCAAAAGCGCCGACGTTCGGCCAAGGTGGGTCGCAACCGAGCCCGACGGAAATGTCTCGCCTCGCAATCAGGTCGGGAGCGAAGCGGACGGTGCCATGAAGGCACGGCGGATACTGGCCTGCAAATGCGGCTGGAACAAGCCCCGCGTCGAAAATAGCGCCACTTCAGGTTGCGTTTCAGGCGGCATGCCGCGACCGCCGCCGCTGTCGCCCCGAAGCCGGCGAACCGCCTCCGGGGCCTTGTGGTCATGTGGCCTGGACGGTCAGGCGGCCTGCAAACCCGGCAGCGACAGGTCGACTTCCTCCGGCAAGTCGCCGGCCATGGCGGCGGCAAACTTCGTCTGGTCGAGTTCTCCCTCCCAGCGTGCCACCACCACTGTCGCCACCGCATTGCCGATGAAATTGGTCAGCGCCCGGCATTCCGACATGAATCGGTCGACACCGAGGATCAGCGCCATGCCGGCGACCGGCACGGTGGGGACGACCGAAAGCGTTGCCGCCAGGGTGATGAAGCCGGCGCCGGTGATGCCGGCGGCACCCTTGGAGCTCAGCATGGCGACGGCGAGCAGCAGGATCTGGTCGCCGTAGGTGAGTGGCGTGTCGGTCGCCTGCGCGATGAACAGCGCCGCCAGCGTCATGTAGATGTTGGTGCCGTCGAGGTTGAAGGAATAGCCGGTCGGGATGACCAGGCCGACCACCGAGCGGTTGCAGCCGGCGCGCTCCATCTTGGCCATGAGGCCCGGCAATGCCGCTTCCGAGGACGAGGTGCCGAGCACCAGCAGCAGCTCTTCCTTGATGTAGCGGATCAGCGCCAGGATCGAGAAGCCGTTGTAGCGGGCGACAGTGCCGAGCACCACCAGCACGAACAGCAGCGCGGTCAGGTAGAACGTGCCGATCAGCATGGCGAGGTTGGCGATCGAGCCGATGCCGTATTTGCCGATCGTGAAGGCCATGGCGCCAAACGCGCCGATCGGTGCGGCCTTCATCAGGATGGCGACGAGGCGGAAGATCGGCGTGGTCAGCGCCTGCAGGAAATCGACGACCGGACGGCCGCGATCGCCGACCAGCGCCAGGGCGACACCGAACAGCACCGAGAAGAACAGCACCTGCAGGATGTCGCCCTGCGCGAAGGCGCCGGTGATGGTGTCGGGGATGATGTTCATCAGGAAGCCGACGATGGTAGTGTCGTGCGCCTTCTCGGCATAGGCCGCCACCTTGGCGGTATCGAGCGTCGCTGGATTGATGTGCATGCCGGCGCCGGGCTGGACGACATTGGAGACGACCAGGCCGACGACCAGCGCCAGCGTCGAGAACACCAGGAAATAGATCATCGCCTTGCCGGCGACGCGGCCGACCTTCTGCAGGTCGGAGACACCGGCGATACCGGTCGCCACGGTCAGGAAGATCACCGGCGCGATGACCATCTTCACCAGCTTGATGAAGGCGTCGCCGAACGGCTTCATCGCCTCGCCGGTTTCGGGATAGAAATGGCCGAGCAGCACGCCGGCGGCGATCGCCGCGAGCACCTGCACATAAAGATGCCGGTATAAGGGAAGTTTGCCGCGCGGCTCGGCGGCAGCGATTGCTGTCTGCATAACGTCCTCCATGGCGCCCCGATCGAAAGCTCGACTCCCCGGGGCAGTTGTTTTGAGACCAGCAGCCTCGCGACTGCTGAATTCGTGTTTGCAACAGTCGTGCCAGATACGCAGAAGAGCTTTTCATCATTGATTTTGTTGAGCATTCGCAAACGTCCGCTGTGCTGGACGCATGGATAGGTGCGAATCTCCGCATAGGTCGAATTGTGCTTTGTGCGAATTCATGCACAAATGGGCGATGCTGCAACGCCCCGCCGGTGCCTTGTCTTCGACGCCCGAGCAACTCGCCAGGCGGGCGCGCCGAGCCTGGCTGCTGTTTGCGGCCATCGCGCTTTTGATCGTCACGGCAGCGCTCTACGGCGCCGGCCTTTACGGCCGCACCGCCGAGGTCGGGACCCTGGCGGCGCAGGGGCGTACCGACGCCAATCTGAAGGTCGCGCTGCTGCGCGCGGTGCTCGAAAGCCCGCGCGCCCTGCCGCTGCTTTTGTCCGCAGACCAGCAAGTGCGTGACGCGCTGTCGCAGAAAAATGCCGCGGCAATCGATGTGCTGAACCGCAAGCTCGAGGGGCTGGTCTCCGGCACCAAGGCGTCGGTACTCTATGTCGTCGGCACCGATGGACTGGCGGTCGCCTCCAGCAACTGGCGCGAGCCGATCAGCTTCGTCGGCAATGACTACCGTTTCCGCGACTATTTCTCCGGCGCGATGCAGGCCGGAACCGCCGAGTATTTTGCACTCGGCAATGTCAGCAAGCGCCCCGGCCTCTACATTTCGCGGCGCGTCGGCGACACAGACGCACCGCTCGGCGTCGTCGTCGTCAAGATGGAGTTCGACCAGCTCGAAGCCGACTGGCGCGAGGCGAACCGCCCGGCTTATGTCAGCGACGAGAATGGCGTCGTGCTGATCACCAGCGTGCCGTCCTGGCGTTTCATGACAACCGCACCGCTGGCCGCACCTAAGCAAGCCGCGATCCGCGACAGCCAACAGTTCGGCGACGCGCCGCTTGTGCCGTTGCCGATCATGCACGCGCAGGCGCTCAGCCCGGATGTGTCGATCGTCCACGCAGTAACGCCCGGCGGCAGCGACGCGGAGTATCTCAGCCTTTCAACACCGATCCCTTCGACCCCCTGGCGGCTCGACTATCTGATTCCGGCTGAAGCGCCGATCGCCGCCGCGGTCCGCGAAATGCGGCTTCTGGCGCTCGGCGTCGTCGTCCCGCTGCTCGGCCTTGCCGCGTATCTGTTGTGGCGCCGGCAGTCGGCGCAGATGCGGATTGCCGCCGAACAGGCGGCCCGCACCGAACTCGAACGCCGCGTCGTCGAACGGACCGAGGATTTGAGCCGCGCCCGCGACCGGCTGCAGGCCGAGATAGCAGGCCACCGCAGCACGGAAGCCAAGCTCCAAATCGTGCAGCAGGATCTGGTCCAGGCCAACCGCCTCGCCATCCTCGGCCAGGTCGCTGCCGGCGTCGCCCATGAGATCAACCAGCCGGTCGCCACCATACGCGCCTATGCCGACAATGCCCGCACCTTCCTCGACCGCAAGCAGACCGGGCCGGCCGAGGAAAACCTCGGCGCTATCGCAGCCCTTACCGAACGCATCGGCTCAATCACCGAGGAGTTGAAGGCATTTGCCCGCAAGGGCCGCACCGCCGCCGAGCCTGTCGAATTACGTGGTGTTATCGAAGGCGCCGTCATGCTGTTGAGAAGCCGCTTTGCCGGCCGGCTCGACGCATTGGCCATCGACCTGCCGCCGCCGAGCCTCAAGGTCATGGGCAATCGGGTGCGGCTCGAACAGGTGCTGATCAACCTCTTCCAGAACGCGCTCGAAGCACTCGACGGCCGCGACGACGCTCGTGTGCAGGTGTCGGTCGAGGAGACCGCGGACGGCGTGACGGTCGGCGTGTCCGATAACGGACCGGGCATTCCACCCGCGATCCTCAAATCGCTGTTCACGCCGTTTAACACCTCCAAGGAAAAAGGCCTTGGCCTTGGCCTCGTCATCTCGAAGGACATCGTCGCCGATTATGGCGGCCGCATCGAAGTTTCGAGCGACGACAGCGGCACCCGCTTCACCATTCATCTCCAGACAGCAGCGTAACCCATCATGACGAACGACAATGCCGCGCCGGTGATCCTGATCGACGACGACCGCGATCTCCTCAAGGCCACCGTGCAGACGCTGGAGCTTGCCGGCTTCTCGGTCTCGGCCTTTGCGGTGGCGGCTGAGGCGCTGGCCGGGCTCGACGCCGGTTTTGCCGGCGTCGTGGTGTCGGACATCCGCATGCCTCAGATCGACGGCTTGCAGCTTTTCAACCGCATCCTGCGGCTGGATGCCGACATTCCCGTCATTCTCGTCACCGGCCACGGCGACATCGCCATGGCCGTCAAGGCGATCAAGGACGGCGCCTACGACTTCATCACAAAGCCCTTCGCCGCCGACCGGCTGGTACAGAGCGTGCGCCGCGCAGCGGAAAAGCGCCGCCTGGTGATGGAGAACCGGGCCTTGCGCGAGGCGGCCGGAGAGGCGCAGGACGGCCTGCCGCTGATCGGCCAGACGCCGGCGATGGACAGGCTGCGCCGCACACTACGCCAGATCGCCGACACCGACGTCGATGTGCTGGTGACCGGCGAGACCGGCTCCGGCAAGGAGGTGGTGGCAAGCCTTCTGCATCGCTGGAGCCGCCGCGCCAAGGGCAATTTCGTCGCGCTGAATTGCGGCACGCTGCCGGAGACCGTCATCGAGAGCGAGTTGTTCGGCCATGAGGCCGGCGCCTTCACCGGCGCGCAGAAGAAACGGATCGGCCGCATCGAGCACGCCAGCGGCGGCACGCTGTTCCTCGACGAGATCGAAAGCATGCCGGTCTCGACGCAGGTGCAGATGCTGCGCGTGCTGGAGATGCGCGAGGTCACCCCGCTCGGCACCAACGAGGTGCGGCCGGTCGATCTGCGCGTCGTCGCCGCCGCCAAGGTCGATCTCGGTGATCCGCGCCAGCGCGGCGCTTTCCGCGAGGATCTCTATTATCGGCTCAACGTGGTGACGATCTCGATCCCGCCGCTGCGCGAACGCCGCGACGATGTCGCCCTGCTGTTCTTCTATTTCGCCGAGCGCGCCGCCGCCCGTTTCCACCGCCAGGTGCCGGCAGTGCCGGCTTCGGTGCATCGCCATCTCAGCGACCATGACTGGCCGGGCAATGTGCGCGAACTGGCGCATTTCGCCGAGCGGTTCGTGCTTGGGTTGGAGGAAGGCGCCGAAGCACAACCCCCTGCCCCGACCCAGTCGAACACCGCCATGAAGCTGCCGGAGCGGCTGGAGCGCTACGAGGCCGACATCATCCGCGAGACGCTTGGCCGCAACGAGGGCGACGTCAGGCGCACGATCGAGGCGCTGGGGATTCCGCGCAAGACTTTCTACGACAAGCTCCAGCGCCACGGCATCGTGCGCAGCGATTTTTCGAGGTAATCGTCGCCAGGGCTTGACCGGGCGGCCCGGTTACTTGGCGTCGTGGAAGATGATGCCGACGGTGTGGCGCATGCCGGAACGGAGCCGGCTGACGCCGTGCCTGAGATTGACCCGGTAATTGCCTCGTGTGCCCTGGACCGGTCGATTGTGGACCGCGAAGGCGACTGCATCGCCCTGGCGCAGCGGCACCACTTCGGCGCGGCTTTGCATGCGCGGACGCTGCTCGGTCAGCACGAACTCGCCACCGGTGAAATCCTTGCCGGGTTCGGACAACAGGATCGCCACCTGCAGCGGAAACGCCAGATCGCCGTAGAGATCCTGATGCAAGCAGTTGAAGTCGCCGGGAACATATTGCAGCAGGAGCGGCGTCGGCCGCGTCTGGCCCTGCTCGTGGCATTGCTCGAGGAACGCGGCGTGTTCGTCGGGATAGCGCTGCGCGATACCCATGCGCTCGTTCCAGTCGTTGGCGACCGCAGCCAGGCGCGGATAGAGCGCGGTGCGCAAGCCGCCGATCAAGTCGGGCAAGGGATAACGGAAATAGCGGTACTCGCCCTTGCCGAAGCCGTGCCGCGCCATGTGGACATGGCTGCGGAAATGGCTCTCGTCCGAATAAAGTTCGGCAATCTGCCGGCACTCCTGCGGCGTCAGCAGCTTTTCCATCACCGCGCAGCCATAGCCGCTCAGCTCATCGGCCAGCGCCCGCCAATCATATCCGGCAACACGCAGCTCCGCCGATTTCACCGCCGCCTTCGCGCCTATCGAATGGATTGTCATGGCTTTCGCCTCCTGTAGCTTCTCTGTCATTGAGATGGGTGAAACGGCGCGCGCGGACCACCCGTTTCTTGCCGGGTAACTCGTTAGCGATTGTCTCGGGGATTTCGTTGAATACAATGCAGCGGGGCTTGCCGCGATGGGGGGCGATTTGATCGGACGGGTTCGACAAGGGGACGGGGCAGTCCGGCAATTCCTCGTTTGCCTCGTCGTCATGCTGGTCTCGGCGCTCCCGGCCTTGTCCGCCAGCAGCGACTGCGTCAGCGACGACGAGGTCGAGGCAAGCACGCGGATCGCCGCCTGTACGCGCATGATCGAGGATGCGACAGAGCCCCTCGAAAACCGCGGTATTGCCTATTTCAAGCGCGGCAATGCCCTGACGGAACGAGGCGACTATGACCGCGCGATCGCCGACTACAGCGCGTTCATCGGCATCGCACCGACCGTCGCCAGCGGCTACTACAACCGGGGCATCAGCTGGGTCTTCAAGGGCGACTACGACAAGGGAATCGCCGATCTGGACAAGGCGATCAGCCTGGACCCGAAATATGGCGATGCCTACTACAACCGCGGCGTCGCGTGGACCTTCAAGGGCGAGAACGACCGGGCTTTGGCCGACTATGACAGGGCAATCAGCCTCAATCCGGGAGACGGCAGAAATTACCACAATCGTGGGCTGATCTGGTCACGCAAAGGCGATGACGACCGCGCGATAGCCGACTTCGACCGGGCCATCAGGCTCAACCCGAACGACGTCGGTTCCCTGAATGGCCGAGCCGATGCGTTGACCAGCAGGGGCGAAGAGGAGCGCGCGCTGGCCGACTATGACAAGGTGATCAGCCTCGATCCGAAAAACGCACATGCCTACTACCGGCGCGGCAACGCCCGGCTGACGGGCGGCGATTTTGGCGGTGCCATCACCGACTACAGCCAAGTGATCAGCCTCGATCCGAACGATGAGAGCATCTGGTACAACAGAGGGGTGGCCTGGTCAGGCAAGAGCGACAATGACCGCGCCATCGCCGACTACGACAAGGCAATCAGCCTCGATCCGAAAGACCCCAACGCGTACTTCAATCGAGGTATCGCCTGGGCTAGCAAGGGAGACAATGATCGCGCCATCGCCGACTACGACCAGGTAATCAAGCTCGACCCGAAACAAGCCCTCGCATATAATAATCGTGGCTTGGCCTGGGTGGCAAAGGGGAACGATATTCGCGCCTTCGCGGACTACAGTCGCGCAATCGATATCGACCCAACACTTGCCATCGCCTACAACAACCGAGGCTTTCTCTGGAACAAGCGAGGTGAGTCCGATCGGGCCATCGCCGAATACGACCGGGCGATTGGTCTCGATCCGAAAAATCCAAGAATTTACCACAACCGCGGCATTGCCTGGATGGGAAAGGCAGACGACGGTCGAGCCATTGCTGACTTCGACCAGGCGATCCTGCTCGATCCGAATTATCCGTACAGCTACTCAAACAG
Organism: Mesorhizobium sp. M0601; assembly: GCF_040320845.1. Taxonomy (NCBI): domain Bacteria; kingdom Pseudomonadati; phylum Pseudomonadota; class Alphaproteobacteria; order Hyphomicrobiales; family Phyllobacteriaceae; genus Mesorhizobium; species Mesorhizobium sp. M0601. The sequence goes on along the minus strand of NZ_JAMYQK010000028.1, from coordinate 10,385 downwards.
GGGTGTTCTTTATTTCTATTCCGGCTCGCTGGCGAAGGCGCAGGCTGACTTTGAAAAGGCGGCCGCTCTCGAGCCCGACTACGCCTATTTTGCCATATGGCTGGATATTGTTGAGCGACGCAACGGCGCGGCGAGCCATTTGCGGGAGGCAGCTTCCAAACTCGACATGACGAAGTGGCCGGCGCCCGTGGTTCGAATGCTGCTTGGCGAAAAGACGCCCACCGCGACATTGAACGACGCCGATGACTCGGATCCAACCAAGAAACACGGCAAGTTTTGCGAGATCGGTTTCTACAACGCGGAACTCAGCCGGCTCAAAGGGCAACGCGATCAGGCACTATCGCTTTACAGGCATACCATCAGCCATTGTCCAAAGAATTTTATCGAATACCGTGCCGCCAACGCTGCATTACGCGAGTTGGGTGTTTCGCCGTAACTCTGCCCGACGGATGTTCGTTTGCTAAGAAGACTGATCCGAACACGATAGAGGTGCATTCTGCCAGACTGATCCAAGCCGGCCGGCGTCCATATGTCAGGAGCCTTCGCCAGCGCGATTCCGGTTTTCACTGGCCCGCGCTAGACTGGCAGCAACCGCAACCGGACTGCCCCCGGCATGATCGTCCAGACCTGCATCAATGGCGCGCGCAGCGCCGATTTTCACCCGCGACTGCCGCTTGATCCCGAAGCCATGGCGCGCGACGGTGCGACCTGCGTCGCCGCCGGTGCGGCCGAACTGCATGTCCATGCCCGCGGGCTGGACGGTCGCGAAAGCCTGGCTCCGGCGGCGATGGACCAGACTGTGCTAGCGCTTCGTCGCGCCTGCCCTGGAACGCTGATCGGCGTGTCGACCGGCGCCTGGATCGAGAATGACGACGAGCGGACGCTGGCCGCGATCGCCGCTTGGAGCGAGCTGCCCGACTATGCCTCGGTCAATCTCAGCGAAGACGCCGCGCCCGCTATCATGGAGCGTCTGCGCCAGCGCGGCATTGGCATCGAGGCGGGGCTTGCCTCCGTCGCCGACGCCGAACGCCTGGTGAGCCTCGACCATGGCAAACGCGTGCTGCGGATCCTGATCGAAATCTCCGAGCAGGAGCCGGATGCTGCGCTGGAGATCAGCGACGATATCGCCGCCGTGCTCGACGGCGCCGGAATGCGCCGGGCAATCCTGCTGCACGGCGCCGACGCCACGGTCTGGCCTTTCGTGCACCGGGCGGCGGAACGCCGTTGGTCGACGCGCGTCGGACTGGAAGACGGCAAGGAGCTCCCTGATGGAACAGTAGCATCTAGTAACGCTGCGCTGACAGCGGCAGCCGTCGCTATCTTCGAGTCCAGCCGTTAACGCGGGAACGGCCAATCTCCTCTTCACTGGGGAGATGCCAAGTTTGGCAACGAGGCAGGCCAAAGTCGGCCGAGCATAAGTGTCGCGGCACGCTATATCAATAAAACGTATCTAAAACTTTACGTGTTAATTAAACCAACAATTAATCGGCACATCAACGATCACGTATGTTAATGCTCTCCTGCACCGGGGACCATTTTTTGATGAACATCATTCCACAGAATGATCACGCTCCGCCGCGTCGGATTCAACAGTATACATCGATACAGGTACTGCGGGGGCTAGCAGCTCTCATGGTTGTTATCTATCATCTTCCGGCCGCGCTGGGCATGCTCGATCTGCGTATTCCCGTTCTAAACAGCGGCGTCGACCTGTTTTTCGTCATTAGTGGTTTTGTAATGGTTCTCTCGACAGAGAACAGACGCGCCGACCACCGTGCTTTTTTGATGCAGCGCTTCACGCGCGTCGTTCCCTTCTATTGGGTTATGACCTTCCTCATGGTCACCGCACTTTGGTTGTTTGCCAGTCGTGCAGTGTTTCTTGAGCAGATCACCAATAGCCTGCTTTTCATAGCCTATCTCGATACGGTCACAGGCTATGTCCAACCGGTGCTTGGCGTGGGTTGGACGCTCAATCTGGAAATCCTGTTTTACATTCTGTTCGCAGCGACTATGCGTTTCGGCACGCTGACGCAAATGGCCATGGTCGGCGTTGTCTTTGCAATCGCCGTAGCGGCGCGCATCGTCTTCAAACCCGCCGCCGACACTGTGCTGTTTTTCTATACCACGCCAATCCTGTTTGAGTTCCTTGCCGGCATGGCGCTCGGCCACCTGGTCGGCAGACTGGCGCGTTTGCCTACCGTCCTGGGTGTCTCGGCGCTCGTGTTCGCCATCGTGTCCATGCTGGTGATGGTACTTGGCTTCAACTTGCCGCGAACCCTTGCTCAGGGAATCCCGGCCTTGATCCTTGTCGCCGGTTGCATCAGCCTGGAAAGCTATTTCCGGCTTTTTGGTCCTCGCCTGCTGGCAAGGTTGGGCGATGCCTCCTACTCTCTCTATCTGACGCATCCTATCGTGCTGCTTGCGACCGCTCCTGTCGTTGCAAGCGTCAGCGTATCACCATGGCTTGCTGGCATGGTTATTGTCACCGCCTGCATTGCCGTCTCCCTGGCCAGCTACAGTTTTGTTGAAAAGCCGATTTTGGCCATTTCGCGGATGAGCCTTTCCGCCCGTCACGTGAAGGCATGAGTTGCGGCTGCGCTCCGCGGAACCACGCTGTCCCGCCAATCTTAGACCGGCGGCGCTGAACCTTCAAAAGATCCGGAAACAAAAACCCGCCTCGGGAGGACGGGTCGTTGGAGCCAAATTGGCGCCATATCCAAATTAATAGCATAGCTGCCGGCACAAAGCAAGAACAAAATGTGGCGCACTCGACGAAAATTGCGACAGGCACAGAGCCATGGCGGATGACATGGCTCTTGCCGTTGTTAAAAATCTCTCATAAGGTATTTTCATATCTGAAAGAAAATCCAATTGTTTCTTTCCTTTTATGAAAGCCTGAGCGTTTGCGGGAACATCTCGATCAGACCGACCGGCGACTGGTCAAGCTGCTGTCGCAGGACGCGCAGCTTGGCGTCAACCGCCTTGCTGAGAAGATGGCGATCTCGGTGCCGACGGTGCGCATGCGGCTGCGCAACCTGCTCGACCGCAACCTGCTCAAGATCGTTGGGCTGCTCAACCTGACCGAGCGCCCCGAACTGATCTCGGCCATCGTCGGCATCAACGCGCAAGGGCGCGGCCGGGCCCGGGAACTGGCGCAGCGCATCTCCGAATTGCCTTTCGTGAACTCGGCCGCCGTCGTCACCGGGCGCTTCGACATCATCGTCGACGTGACCGTGGCCGGCGATGTCGCCGATCTCTACCGCGTCACCAGCGAGCTGATCCCCGGCGCCGGCGAGCCGGGCGAGGTCGTGCGCAGCGAGACTTTCGTCGTCATGGCGTCCTGCAACAAATGGGTCAGCCTGCCGGAAGGTTGCTGGTCGGACGAGACGCGGAAGGAAATGGCATGAAGATCGCGGTTCTCGGCGGGCTCGGCCTGCAAGGCCGGGCGGCTATCGCCGACCTCGTTGCCAGCGACGGCGTCGAGCAAGTGGTCTGCGTCGACACTGCAACCGGCGGCACTGCGCGGCTCGGCGGCCTGACCGACCTTGCCCGCGTGCGTTTTGTAGTGCCGGAGGGCGCGATCGGTCCGGCGCTGGCCGAGGTGATGAAGGACGTCGATGCGGTCATCGACCTGTTGCCGCAGCCGCTGATGCGCGACGCGGTGCAGGCGGCGATCGCGACGCGCACGCCGCTGGTCACCACCAATTACGGCAAGGCCATCGCCGATCTCGCTCCCGAGGCCGAAAAGGCCGGCGTGTCGATCGTGACCGAATGCGGGCTCGACCCCGGCATCGACCTGGTGCTCTACGCGCGCGCCGCCAGCCAGTTCGACACCATCACCGCGATCGATTCCTACTGCGGCGGCATTCCCGAGCCGAAGGCGGTGGTCGAGCCGCTGCGCTACAAGGTGAGCTGGAATTTCGACATGGTTCTGGTCAGCCAGAACCGCGACAGCGTGCTGGTCGAGGACGGCAAACGGGTCGATGTGCCGGCCGCCCGCCAGCACGACAATCGTTTCATCCACGAGATCGAGGTGGCGGGACTGGGCAGGCTCGAAGCCTTCCCCAATGGCGACGCGCCGCATTATGCCGGCATGCTCGCCGCCGCTAAGGGGCTGCAGCGCTCCGGCCGCTATTCGCTTCGCTGGCCCGGCTGGTCGGCGTTCTGGGCGCCGCTGAAGCAGCTCGGCTTCCTGTCCGAGGACAAGGTGCAAAGCACCGGTGCCAGCCCACGCGAATTCCTCGGCCGGCTGCTTGGCCCGCAACTGCAATATGGCGCCGACGAAAAGGACCTTTGCGTGATGCGCAACGTCTTTGTCGGCAGCGAAGGCGACCGCCGCAAGACGGTGACCTCGGAGCTGGTCATCGAACGCGACCTCGCCTCGGGCCTATTCGGCATGAGCCTCGGCGTCGGCTATCCCGCCAGCATTGTGGCGCAGATGCTGGCACGGCGCGAGATCGCCGCGCCCGGCCTGCTCAACCCGCTGCTGCATGTTCCCGATGGCCGCTTCCTCGATGAGCTGGCCAAGCGCGGCATCAAGGTTGCCGAAACGGTGAGCTGGGACTGAAGGATTTTCGAACGGTGGTCGCCGCCGGCAACGGCGCTGCCGCTCAAAAAGCACCTCGATGGGGTGAAATAACAAGTGGAACAACAAACGAAACAAGGAGGAATGCCCAAATGAAGATTGCCAAGCTTTTCATCGCCGGCCTTGCGCTCGCTGGCCTTACCGCTGCCGCCAGTGCGGGAACGCTCGACGAGATCACCAAGCGCGGTGAGTTGCGCGTCGCCGTGCAGACGCAGGGACCGCCCTTCTCGCTGGTGGGTGCTGCCGGCGAACGCACCGGCAGTTCGGTCGAACTCGCCGAACTGATGGCCAAGGAAATGGGCGTCAAGATCACCTTCCTCGACTTCGACTGGGACGGCCTGATCCCGGCGCTGCTGTCGGGCAAGGCCGATCTTCTGGTCGCCGACATGACCCCGACACTGGCGCGTGGCATGAAGGTCGCCTTCACCAAGCCTTACATGTACACGGGCAGCACAGTCTTCACCAAGGCTGGGACCGCCTTCAAGTCCACCGAGGACTGCAAGGCCAAGGGCACCAAGATCGCCGTGCTGCTCGGCGCCACCGGCGAGAAGGAAGCCAAGGCCGCCTTCCCCGACGCCGATATCAAGAGCTACAAGGGCGGCGGCCCGCTGCTGCTCGACGCCGTCAACAACGGCCAGGCCGATTGCGGCGTCAACGACGTCTCGGCGGTCAAGGGCCAGTCGACCGCTTACCCCGCCGACAGCTTCATCATCATGCCGGACATGCTGTCGAAAGAGCCGCTGGCCTTCGCCACACGCTATGACGAGCAGGACCTGCTGGTCTGGATGAACCTGTTCCTCGACCAGGTCAGCCTCGACGGCCGCCTGCAGAAGAACCTCGATTACTGGGTCAATTCCGACGCCTGGAAGAAGGATCACTGAGTAGTGTGAATAGGGAGTAGGGAGTAGGGAGTAGTAAAGCGCTACTCGCTACTCGCTACTCGCTACTTGCTGCTCCTATTCCCAATTCCCTATTCACTATTCCCTATTCACTATTCACCATTCACCGTCCAAAATGCTCGAAAACTTCAGCTTCCGCACCATCGTCGAATATCTGCCCCTGTTCGGGCAGGGCCTCGTCACGACCGTGTGGCTGTCTGTGCTCTCCTTTGCCGGCGCGCTCGCCGTCGGCATCGTGCTCGCCGCCATGAACCTGCAGCGCGGCCGGCTGTTCCGCGTCCCGGCCAAGGCCTATATCGACGCGGTGCGCGCCACGCCGCTGCTGGCGCAGCTTTATTTCCTCTATTTCGGCCTGCCGCGGCTCGGCTTCGTCCTGCCCGAGTTCGTCGTCGGCATTCTCGCTTTGTCGCTGAACAGCGGCGCCTATGTCGCCGAGATCATCCGCGCCGGCATCCTGTCGATCCCGCGCGGCCAGGTCGAGGCCGGCGTCGCCTCGGGCATGACCTATGTCCAGCGCATGCGCCTCGTCATCCTGCCGCAGGCGTTCAAGGTGACGATCCCGCCGCTGCTCGGACAGGCGATCGTGCTGGTCAAGGATTCCGCCCTGCTGTCGCTGATCTCGGTCGCCGAATTGACGCGCGCCGGACAATTGCTCGCCTCCGACCGCTTCATGCCGGCCGAAGGTTTCATCACCATCGCCGCCTTCTACCTCCTGCTCTATTACGGGCTGAAGGGGTTGGCGGCGCTCTCCGGGCGCTGGCTCGGCCTCGCGGGGGCACGGACATGATCTGGCAGCAGCTGCAAAGCGTCGCCGGCAGCTATCCTCTCGCGCTGCGCGGCCTCGGCATGACCGTGGTGCTGTCGTTGATCAGCCTGGTGCTGGGCACCTTGCTCGGCTTCGGCCTCGGCATCCTGCGCACCGGCGGCAACCGGTTGATCAGCGGCGCGATCGGCGCCTGGGTCGACCTGATCCGCGGCACGCCGTTCCTGGTGCAGATCTTCCTGATCTTCTTCATCCTGCCGGAACTCGGCATCGAGCTCGACGCCTTCACCGCCGGCATCATCGCGCTGACCAACCTGGCCGCCTGCTTCATCTGCGAGATCGTCGTCGCCGGCATCCGCTCGGTGCCGACCGGCCAGGTCGAGGCAGCGCTTGCGTCCGGCCTGTCGCGCTGGCAGCGCATGCGCCAGGTAGTGCTGCCGCAGGCGATGCGCATCGTGCTGCCGCCGCTGGTCGGGCAATATGTGCTGCTGATCAAGGATTCCTCGGTCGTCTCGGCCATCGGCCTCACCGACCTCACCCGCGTCGGCTGGCTGGTGGTGCAGCGTGTACCCAATGGGCTGCTGGTCTTCTTCCTGGTCGGGCTCGGTTACTTCATCGTCTGTTACCCCCTGATCATGCTGGCCCGCCGGCTGGAGCAACGCATGGGCGCGGCGCATGGCGAGGTGCAGTTGTGACATCGAACCTCAAGGGTCCGGCAATATGACCAAACCGGCATGATCGAATTTCGCGGCGTCAACAAATGGTTCGGCACGCTCAACGTGCTGAAGGACATCAAGCTCAGCGTCGAGCCGCGCGAAGTGGTCGTCGTCTGCGGCCCGAGCGGCTCGGGCAAGAGCACCCTGATCCGCTGCATCAATGGGCTGGAGACGATCCGCGACGGCGACCTGACGGTCGACGGCCAGCGCCTCGGCGACCCCGCCACCAACATGACGCGGCTGCGCACCGAGATCGGCTTCGTCTTCCAGTCGTTCAACCTCTACCCGCACAAGACGGCGCTCGAGAACGTCACCCTGGCGCCGATCCATGTCCGCAAGATCCCGCGCGCTGAAGCCGAGAAGGCCGGGCGCGAATTGCTCGCCAAGGTCGGCCTCGCCGACAAGGTGAACGCCTATCCGGCGCAGCTGTCTGGTGGCCAGCAGCAGCGCGTGGCGATCGCGCGCTGCCTCGGCATGCGCCCCAAGATCATGCTGTTCGACGAGCCAACCTCGGCGCTCGACCCCGAGATGATCTCGGAAGTGCTCGACGTCATGGTCGCGGTGGCCGAGGAAGGCATGACCATGATGGTGGTGACGCACGAGATGGGCTTTGCCCGCAAGGTCGCCCAGCGCGTCGTGTTCATGGACGCCGGCGCCATCGTCGAGAGCGGCACGCCGGATGAGTTCTTCTCCAACCCGAAGACCGACCGCAGCCGCGCTTTTCTGAGCAAGATCCTGCGGCATTGACAGCAGCGACAATACGCACCGAACCTGCCGTCGCCTTTGCGCCGAGGTTGCGCTCGAGCCTACAATGGATCATCCGCAGCGGCGCACTATGGCGACACACCGAGCGCGCGCAGTGCATTGCCTGCTGCGACATATTCGATGAAGTCGTGGGGGCAGTCGCGTTCCGCAAGCCGGTACCGCCGCAAGGCTTCATCGTCACGGCCGTCGAGCCGGTAAAAACTCCGCGACATAGAGATTGGCCTCGCATAGATTTCCGCGTTTCTTGGCCGGGACCGGGACGGGATCGTCGGCTGCGGCCAACGCTGCTTCGGGCGTCTGTTCGCAAAGAAACATGCGAACCAGCGGCGCCGGCCAACTTCACGGCCGCGGCCAAGACACTTCGGGTCTCGCCGTCGGCGATCAGCAAGATGATCAGGCAACTGCAAGCGCGGCTTAGCGCGACCCTTCTGACGCGGACCACGAGGGCGACGAGCCTGACTGAAGCCGGCGAGAGGTTTTGAGCCAGGCAGGACCGGCGCTGGAGCTCATCCTTGCCGCAATGAGGGATGCGGGAAGCTTTGCCGAAAAGCCTGCCGGCCGGTTGCGGTTGAATGTCCCGCAGATGATCTATCCGAACTTCCTCAAAGTACCAGAAACTTAGGTAATTATACTTTCCAAATCCCTGCCCCAGAGCGCCGATCTGGTTCCTTTCGTGGCTCCTGCGGACGTGGCCGCGCTGTTCGCGACCAAATCTTGCGCCGGGTTAGCGTCCGCTCTGGGCCTAAGATCTGCCGAAGCGTTCAGCCGACCAAGCGGCAGCAATAGGTGGCGAACCGACGCTCCACGCGAACACATGGAATGGCCGGATTGCGCTGGGCTAGCCGGACGTTGAATGTGGATCAATTCGGGCTGAAAAGAAGCACAGTTCTGGCTCCATGACGCCGGCAGAGCCGATGGTCCCTCCAGCGCAATTCCTTTCTCTGCCCGTTTCGGACCGACGCTTCTCAGAACGCGAAATCCGCGGACTGAACGACATCGGCTGGGAGCCAGGTTTCATGAACTTGCAAGATCTCGGGCCCCCGGCTGTAGCCGCGATCGCGGATCACCATCGTCGTGACCCGGCCATTGTTCGGTTGATCAGAGTCCTTCGCGTCGCGTTGCCATTCGTGGTAGTTCACGACCGCTAGGTCGGCGCTTTGATGGCTGATCCGGATGTCGCGTATTTTGATACGGAAGGCCGGATTCGATCCGTAGATGCTCTTCATGTAACCTGCGAAATCATTTTTCCCGAACGCCCTGCCGCCCGGCATGATGGCGACCAGATCGTCGCTGATCCGGTCGAGCGCGTTCTTCTTGAACGTCGCGTCGTCGCCAGGGCATCGGCCCGCCACCCAGTCGGTGAAGAATTCGTGGATGTCGTGGATCGTCGCCTCGATTTCATTCGTTTGAAGGGACATTTTTTCCTCCTGTCTCAAGATGATGCTGGATTAGGCGCTTTACGCCGTGGCTTGCCCCGACCGGACGCTGCTTGAGGACAGCCCGTACCACGCGAGCCACAGGCACATGAGAAGCGAGGAAATCAGCCAGATCGGACCCCCGATGCCGATCCCGAGCTGCTCACCGAGTGTCCACCCGGTTGCTGAAAGGATACCGAACGCCGAGCCGACGATCGCGGCCCATCGGGGCAGTATCCCAACGTTGTCGCGGGCATCGTGATACGCGACAAGCGCTGTCGCCAGGGCGAGCGCCCAGAATCCGTTACCCATGCCGCCGGAAAACGCCCACCAGGTCATGAAGGCGTTGGTGTCACCCCGGTCGGCCGCGACCGCGACCACCGATGCCTCGGCGACTGCGGTGGAGAACGTGGTCAGGGCGCCGAGAGCCATCACCATCCAGGCGGAACTCAGCATCGGCGAACGCCGGACCCGGCGGTTGAGTGCCAGGTTCAGGAACGAAGCGCCGGCGATCAGGAACAGCGCCGCTGCCGCCGTCCAATGGACCGTAGCCCATCGCCCATGGCCCTCGGCGATATTCTGCATCTGAACAGACAAATCCGCGTCCGGTGGCCCGTGAAAGACGAGCGCAGCCGCCAGCAGCAGCGTTCCGGTGGCGAGCCAGACACCGCCCGGCCCGCTCATGCTGTTATCATTCGTTTGCATCGGGAAAACCTCCTGTGGCCTTTACCACGCCACGAAGTTTAGACCCGCGCCACGGTTGCCCGCTTCGGCGTAAATACCCACGCAGCGAGAAATTTTGGCTTGGGTAAGATTACCCAGATACGCCCATGCCGATCAGGCCGTGCTCGACCGCAAAGGCGGTGGCTGCCGTGCGCGTGCGCACGTTCAGCCGCGTCAGGAGATCGCTAACGTGACGGTCTACCGTCCGCTGGCTCAAACCGAGCTCGCCGGCAATTTGAGGAGGTGGCGGCAGGTTACTGATGTGACAGAAGTTCGTTTCGGGCTCAATCGAGCCGTTCATCGCGTCCGCCGCCGAGGACCGGGGGAAGGGTGGATGCTGCCATTCGTCTCGTCGATGGGAACGAGTAGGTAGCGCCAATATCGCGACATTCATGGCGCTTCTCAAAAGCTGCCCTTCGCGCAACGGCTCGAATCGACCGATAGTGTTGAAAAAGTCCGGGTTGCAGCAGTCCTGAAGCACTGATTCAATCTTCGTCGTAAGAGGAGATTGAGTCGATG